>JAGNUJ010000100.1 GCA_017987055.1 Giesbergeria sp. | reverse complement strand
ACCGCGTCGCGCTGTTCGCGCTGGCTCAGCTCGACTTGGCGGCGCTCGAGCAGCTGAATCAGGTGAACGCCAAAGCGCGACACCAGCGGCTCGCTGATCTCGCCCGGCTGCAGCTGTGCCAGTGCGGCTTCAAACTCGGGCACATAGCGCCCCGGCGTGGCCCAACCGAGGTCGCCGCCTTGCTGGGCGCTGCCGTCTTTGGAGACCTCGCGCGCCAGTTGGGCAAAGTCGGCTTGGCCGGCCAAGATGCGCTGGCGGTAGTCGGCCAAGCGCTGCGCGGCGGCGGTTTCGGTCAACTTGGCGCTGGGCACCAGCAGGATGTGGCGCGCGTGGTTTTGCACCACCAGCGCCCCGCTGCTGCCTTGCGATTTATTCAGCACCTTCAAGATATGAAAACCCGCGCCCGAGCGCAGTGGTCCGGCCACGCCGCCGATGGGCAGTGTCAGCGTGGCTTGGGTGAACAGCTCGGGGTAGCGCTCGGCGCTGCGCATGCCTAGGCTGCCGCCTTGGGCGCTTTCGGGGCTGGCGGAATAGTTGCGTGCCAGCGCGGCAAAGTCGTCCCCGGCGCGGGCTTGGTCGGCCACGCTTTGGGCGCGCGCTTGCAGCGCGGCGGCTTCGACGGGGCTGACTTTTTCAGGCACGGGCACCAAGATGTGACCCAGCTCCAAGCCGATGCCAGCAGCGCTGGCGGCAGTGCCTGCCGTTTGCTGCGCTTGCAGGTATTGGTCGATGTCCAACTCGCTGACGCGCACGCGGGCATCGACTTCGCGCTCGCGCAGGCGCTGCAGCGTCAGCTGGTTGCGCAGCTCTTGGCGAAAACGCTCGGGGCTGATGCCGTCGGCTTGCAGGCGCTGGTGCAGAGCCTCTGGCGTGATGCCGTTTTGCCGTGCCACCGCCTGCTCGGCCTGCGAGACGGCCAGCTCGTCAACTTTGATGCCGATTTCTTGCGCCGCTTGCAGCTGGGCTTTTTCCACAATGGTGCGCTCTAGCACCTCGCGCACCAGCACATCGTGCGCCGGCACGGTGGCACCTTGGCGGCGCAGTTGGTCGGCAATGCGCTCGACGCGCAAGCTGACTTCGTAGTTGGTCACCGGCTCGGAATTGACCACGGCGACGATGTAGTCGGCTTGGCGAATACCGCTGGCAGATGGCGCAGCAGTGGCAGTGCTTGTAATGGCCGTGGCTGGTTTGAGCGCGTTTGTAGATTGGGTGGATTTCGCCGCTTTTTTGCCTGCGCCGGTCTGCGCTGCGGCATCTTGCGACGCGAAAGAGGCCAGGCAGGTCAGCGCCAAGGCAAGAGCACGGTATTTCATAGGTCTGTGTACTGAATGAGGTTTTAGTCGTAATTGCTAAAGCGGCTGGGCGTGCTGGTTTGCTCGCGTAAATATTGGTAGCGCGGCACATTTTCTTTCAGGCTGTCGAGCGGGCTCGATCCCAAGCTCAGGCGCGAGAAACCAAGAAATTCGAGCTGAAACAGCAGCCGCGTGTTGGCGGTGGTGACGCTGCTTTGCAGGCGCTCTAGCACCACGCGGCCAATCCAGCAGCAGCCGTCGTATTCCAAACCGACCACCGCATCGACCACTTTGCGATCGGGCAGGCTGTAGTTCAAGCGGCCCACGCTGTACCAGCGCCCACCGCCTTGGCCGCGCCCGGGGCCGAGGTCTTTGCCTTTGTCGCCCCACAGGTCGTTGAGCGGCCACTGCCAGCCGACATCGACCTGCTCGCTGCCCAGCAGCTGGGTGCTGGTGGCGCGCTGCAGGCGGTAGGCGGCGCTGACGGTGCGGTACGGGCTGGGGCTGTAGCGCGCGCTGATGGTTGAGCGGATCGAGCGGCTGGTCTTGGCGTTGAACTGCACCGTCGAATCAAAGCCCCATTGCGGCGACCACTGCACACCCGCGCCCAGCAGCAAGTCCGATAGGCGGTCGTTGGCCGCCAGTTCCCCCGGCAGCGTGACTTTTTGGTCGGAGAAGCGCACCCGCTGTGCCACGCCCAAGCGCACCGCTTCGGCGCCGGTCTTGGGGTCAAGCAGGCGGCTGGTGACGCCCAGCGTCAGCAGGTTGTTGTCGGCAATGCGGTCTTGGCCGCCGTAGGCGTTTTCGGTGTAGATCGAGGCAAAGTTGAAGTCATTGGCCGCCGTGTCGTAAATCGGCAGCAGGTGCTGGTCGCGGTAGGGCGTGTAGGTATAAAAAGCGCGCGGCTCCAGCGTTTGTGTGAAGGTGCGGCCAAGGTAGTGGGCATCGCGCTCAAACACCAAACCGCTGTCGAGGCTAAACGTCGGCAGCACCCGGTTGGCTGAGCGCGTGCCGTTGGCCAGGGGGGTATCAAACTGGTACTGCGTCGCGTGCAGTTGCAGGCGTGGCGTAATGAAGCTGCCGGGCGTTAAAAACGGCCGGCTGACTTGCGCCAGCGCATAGCTGCGCGTGGCGTTGGTTTGGCCGGTAAAGCGCTCGTCGGCGCGGAAATGCGTGGTGTCGGCATCGACGCTGGCATCAATGCCGCCGGGCAGGCGGCTGGGGGCATAGCGCCAATGCAGCTGCGGCAAGCGGTCATACGGCGGCACGATGGGTGCGCTGACGTCTTGTAGCGTCTGCCACTTCAGCGTGCGCAGGCTCAGCGTGGCATCGCCCTGCGCCCAGCTCAGCGTGGCGTCGCCCGGCAAGAGGCGCTGGGTCAGCGAGTCGCTGGCGCGCGTGGCGCGCGCGCCGCGCATGGCAAAGTCGCGCCAGTAGTCGTTGTCGCTGACGCGCTGCAGGTTGATGTGCAGCCCCAGCCCGCCCAGCGGCGAAGCGATATTGGCGCTGTGCTGCAGCCCATAGCTCCAGCGGTCACGCTCGCGCAGACTGTCAGAGGGCATGAAGTCGCCGCGCAGCACGCCTTTGTATTGGGGCTCTAAGTAACGAAACTCGGCCCCAGCGTTGATGCCGCGCTTGGCCATCAACGCGGCGTGGAAGGTGGCGTCGCGGTTGGGCGCAATGTTCCAGTAATAGGGCTGGTCGTATTCAACGCCGTTGACGTTGTCGATGCCAATCGAGGGCGGCAGCAGACCCGATTTGCGCTTCTCTGACAGTGGAAAGCTGATGTACGGAATCGGCAAAATCGGCACACCTTTGAATTCGAGCACCGCGCCGCTGGCCGTGCCGACTTCTTCTTCACGGTCAAGGTGGATGGTCTTGGCGCGCAGCACCCACGCTGGCTGCCAGCTGGCTTCGTCGCTGCGCTGGCAGGTGGTGTAGGTGGCGTTGTGAATCACCGAACGCTCATTGTCAATGAAGTCCACCCGCGTCGCTTCGCCATGCGCTTGGGTTTTGAGGAACTGGTAGCGCGCCTCGGTAAAAAAGCCGCTAAATGCATCGACCGACAGCTCCAGCGCCGAGCCTTCGTAGACGTCGCCGGCACGGTTGATGCGCACGTTGCCACGCGCTTTGGCGAGGTCGTCGGGCACGCTGTATTCCATGCGGTCGGCGCGCACCACGGTGTCGGCGCGGCGCAGTTCGGCGTGGCCTTCAATGATTGCCAAGATGTCGGGCTGGCCAAGGATGCGTTCGCCAGTGACAAAAATGGGCATCTGCGCGCGCTGGGCGGCGGGAATTTTGTCTTGCAACATGGTGCTGCTGCGCAACGGCAGCGGCGCGGCAGGCGGGGTTTCTGGCCCAGTTTGCGCCTGCGCCCACAGCGTCAGGCTGCACAACAAGCTGGCCAGCGCGGTGTGCGCAAAGCCCGCAGCAGCAGATAAATCAGCAGGCGATACGGTTGGGGAGCGGCGGTGCTGAGCAGGCAAGGGAGTCAAGTCCATGGAGTCGCGGGCAGTGGGTGCAGGTTGCGGCAGACTGCATTGAGCGCACACCGAATGTCTGCCACCCGTGCCGGGCAGGCCGGGTTTGTAAAATCAGATTATCCATGAGCCACTCCGCCTCCCCCACCCCCCACCCCTGCTCCCCTGTCAGCTGGCCTGACGCCCAGCGCCACGCTGCTTTTGACGCTTGGCTGGCACCGCTGGTGCCAGCGCACCAGCTGCAGCCAGCCAGCTTGCGAGCGGCGTCGGCCGATGCCAGCTTTCGCCGCTATTTGCGCCTTGACGCCAGTGACGCGGCTAACGCGCACAAAAGCTACATCGTCATGGACGCGCCGCCCGACAAAGAGCCGTGCGCGTCTTTCGTCCAAGTGCAAGCGCTGCTGCAGCGTGCCGGCTTGAACGTGCCCGACATCGTGGCGTGGGACGAGGCGCAAGGCTTCATGCTGTTATCTGACTTGGGCGCGCAAACGGTGATTGAAAAGCTAGCCCCCGAGCGCCCGCAAGACGCCTACGCTTGGTACCAGCAAGCCACCGACACGCTGCTGCAATGGCAACTGGCCTCGCGCCCGGGCGTGCTGCCGGTGTACGACGAGGCGCTGCTGAGGCGCGAGCTGGCGCTGTTTCCCGATTGGTACGTCGCCAAGCACCGAGGTTTCACGCTAGATGCTGCGCAGCAAGCGGTACTCGATCACGCCTTCAACCGCATCGTCGCCAACAACTTGGCGGTGCCCAGCGTCTATGTCCACCGCGACTTCATGATGCGCAACCTGATGGTGCCGACCACGCCGGGCGGCGCGCTGGGGGTGCTTGACTTTCAGGACGCGGTGTATGGCCCCATCACCTACGACATTGCCAGCCTGCTGCGCGACGCCTTCATCAGCTGGGAAGAAGATTTCATTCTCGACATCACCGTGCGTTATTGGGAAAAGGCGCGCAAAGCCGGCCTGCTCGGTGCCAACAGCGCCAGCGGCTGGGGCGGCGACTTTGGCGAGTTTTACCGCAGCGTCGAATGGATGGGCTTGCAGCGCCACCTGAAAGTCGCTGGCATCTTTGCCCGCCTGACGCTGCGCGATGGCAAGCCGAAATATCTGCAGGACGCGCCGCGCTTTTTGCACTACATCCGCACCACCACCGACCGCTACCGCGAACTCGGCCCGCTGTGCAAGCTCATCGACCAGATCGAAGGCACAAAAGAAGTGATGGGCTACGCGTTTGGCCGGGTGTGAGGCCGCTTGAGCCTTGAAATATCAGTCAAATCAGCCTCTAGCCCTTTAAATACGTGCGCTAGCAGCTATTAAAAAAGAAGTAAATGCCCCGATTCCATTGCCCCACTGACTTGGCCGTTGGCGCTGAGATTGAGCTGCCCTTTGGGGCGGCGCGCCATGTGCAGGTGCTGCGCCTGCAGCCAGGTGACGCCATCACGTTGTTTGGCGACAGCGCCGGCGGCGAATGGAGCGCCACTGTCACCCACATGGGACGCAGCAGCGTGCGCGTGCAGGCGACAAAGCACCACGCCATCGAGCGCGAGGCGCCGCGCGCCATCCACCTGCTGGCCGGCATCACCGCCAACGAGCGCATGGATTGGTTGGTTGAAAAAGCCACTGAACTCGGCGCCGCTAGTATCACGCCGCTGCTGGCCGAGCGCAGTGTGCTCAAGCTCAAGGGCGAACGGGCAGAGAAAAAATTGGCGCATTGGCAAGCCGTCGCCGTGGCTGCCTGCGAGCAGTGCGGCCGCAACCGCGTGCCGCTGATTCACCCGGCCAGCAACTTGGCTGACTGGCTAGCAGCGCAGCCCGCAGCAGAGCAGCCGGCCACCACGCGCTTGCTGCTGTCGCTGCGCCCGGGCACGCAGCCGCTGCAGGCGGCAGCGCCGGGCGAGGGGGCGGTGCTGTTTCTGTCGGGTCCCGAAGGGGGCTTGAGCAGCGCGGAAGAAGACTTGGCGTTGCAACACGGCTTTACGCTGGTCACGCTGGGCAGCCGCGTGCTGCGCGCTGAAACTGCGCCGCTGGCGGCTTTGGCGGCGTTGGCGCTGGCTTGATGTTGCCGCTGT
>JAGNUJ010000022.1 GCA_017987055.1 Giesbergeria sp. | reverse complement strand
ACGTGGTCACCACCGCCAATGCCGAGGGCATGCAAAAAACCTGCGTGCAAGAGGTGGGCAGCAACACCCTGTCTAGCAGCTCCGCCAGCACCCTGCGCTACGGCCCCAACCAAGCGCCACAGGTGGTGGTGCTGCGCGGTGATTTGGTCAATATTTGCCGATAAAACAACAGCGTTACGCCACAAGCGCCTGCACAGCAGGAAAGGGAGCCTTATGCGGTCTAGCAGTATTGCGGGCGCTGCGATGCGTCTTTGGGAGTTCTGTTGCCAGCGGCCAATGGTCGCGCTCGCTTTGGTTGGGGCGGTGCTGGCCACGGGCTGCAGCACTCCCCTGAATGCGCGTGACGATGCCGCTTTCCAAAGCCACGCATCAGTGGCCGACCGACCAGTGGTGCGCCCGACGCGCTCTATCTCTAGTTTTTCAGACTCGTTGCAGTGCATGGACCACATGCTGCGCGATGCCCAGTTGCCCACCACGCTGATCACTAGCAAGCAAATTCCCGACTATTCATCGCGCGTGTCGGTGGCCACCAAAGACATGGTGATCACAGCCATCTCGCAGATGTCGCGGCTGAGCAATGCGTTTCGGTTTGTGGATTACGAGGTCGATATTGCGCGCCAAGACACGGTGCAAAACCTGACCACTATTTTGCTCAACAACAACCAGATGCAGCTGCAAAGACCGGCGCTGTACCTGTCAGGTGCGATTGCTTTTGTCGATCAAAACGTGGCTAACAACCGCTTTGATGCCGGCCTGTCTGGACCGCGCGTTGACATGGGCTACAGCAAAAGCCGCAACGCCAGCATCATTGCGCTAGAGATGCATTTAGGCGACTTTCGCACCCGCACGCTGATTCCGGGCTTGGACTCGGCCAACGAGGTCATTGTGGGCAATGGCGGCCAAGGGCTGGATTTGGCCGGACGTATTGGCACCTACGGCGTGCAGTTCAACGTGGGACGCGACTACACCCAAGGCGCTGGCGGTGCAGTGCGCACGCTGGTCGATTTGGCCACCATCGAGCTGATTGGAAAATGGGCGCGCGTGCCCTATTGGCAATGCCTGACGCTAGAACAAAACCACCCCGACTTCCAGCGCCAGCTGCGCGACTGGTATGACGAGGGCGATGCAGCGGTGCAACACCAGCTGGTCAAGCAGTCCTTGATCAGCCGTGGCTACCTGAGTGCGGCCGCCGAGCCTTTACCAGACAACAGCCCGCCGCTGCGCCTTGCTGTTGCGCGCTTTCAGGCCGATCAGGGCATGGTGGTTAATGGCGTGATTGACTTTGGCACCTATGAACGCGCCCTGCGTAATTTTGTCGGGCTGGGCACCGATGGCAAGCTGATGCGTATCGGCTGGGCTCCCACCAGCGCTGACCCGGTGCCCTATCCGACCGAGCAAGCTGCGTTGGCTTATGGCGCAGCTGCCCCAGAGCGCACTATTGATTTGCAGATAGAAAACATCATGCTAGAGCGCACTGCCTTTGAGGTGGGGGAGCAAATTTTCTTATCGGCTACGCTCTCGCGCACCTCGTACCTTGCCTGCTACTTAGCAGACGCGCGCGGCACGCTCATGCGTTTATTGCCCAACAGCGCCAACCCCTCGGGCTGGGTCTCGGCCAACCAAGCGGTGCGCATTCCGGACTGGATGAGTCCCAACCCCGGCTTCATCATGGATGCAGCCGCCCCCGGCACCGAAGGCGTGGCCTGCTTTGCCACCGATGAAAATCGCATGGCGCAGTTGCCCGAGGCTCTGCGCGGCCCAGCGCTCAAGCCTATCAACGGCTATAGCCAGCTAGAGCAGATCAACCAAGCGTTTGCCCACGCCTTAGGCGCAAGCGGCTACACCGGCAACGCCAAATACTGGCAGGTTGTGCCACGGCGACCAGCGCCAGCGCCTACCAGTAAATGAGCACGGGGCGATTGCCATGCACCAACCTGCCTTGCCTTTTGCCGCCTCGCACCCCGCCCTGTTGTGCGGCATGGCGCTGGCGCTGACTATGGGCGTGATGCAGGCAACTGCATCGGCCTCAGCACTGGCACCTGCCTTGCCCGAGGTGCAGCACATCAACCCTTCCCAAATACTGCCACCCGTACCGCGTTACCACGACCCGGCACAGCAGCGCGCAACCCACCTTACTGCAGCGCAGGCGATAGACCCCGAGCAACTCAATGCGGCCGCGCTGCAATCGCAGAGCTCCAACAACCCCGCTCAGGAGCGCGCCTTGCAAAAGCTGCGCGCCACGGCCTCTGCCAGCGCCAGCGCGGCGAGCCGCCACTTTGGCGAAGCCACCCCGCGTGAAGCAGCTTGGCTGCTGGGTTTATTGGCGCTGCACGGCCGGGTCATGCCCGAAGACAAGGCAGAGGCACGCCGCTGGTTTGAGCGCGCACAACTGCTCGGTCATCCGCTGGCAGCTGCTGGCTTGGCGTGGTGCCTGATGGATGGCTGCACCGGCCCGCCCAACCCGATAGCCGCCCGCGCTTGGATTGCCCGACTGCGCAGCGCCGACCCCGGGCGTGCGCTGTATTTGGAGTGGCGGATCGAATCGGCACTGGCTCCGCTGGACGTGGCCGTCGCCGTCGCCGAAGAGCCCAACTTGCAGCCCAGCACAACAAAGACCCAAAGACGCCAACTGCTGGTGCGCGCGGCGCGCTTGGGCAACGCGCAGGCGCTCAACGAGCTGGGTCTGGAAAGTGTCAGTGCCCATCGCTTGACGGAGGCGCTGACACAGTTTCGCGCGGCGGCAGCGGCGCACTCGCCGACAGCGGCGGCCAACGCCCGTTTGCTAGCCAGCCGCTTGCAGGTGTCAACGCAGACACTGCAGCCCCAGCAAAGCGCCAACCAACGCTTTGCCCAAGCACTGCGTTACCACCGGGGCGATGGCGTGCCCGCCAACTACACCGAAGCCTTGCGCCTATACCAAGTCGCCGCCGCCACCGGCAGCAAGCCCGCCCAGCAGATGTTGGAGCGTATTTACTCGCGTCCCAGCGCCGATGGAGCTGTGGATATCGGCTGGATGCAGCAACTGGCCAACTTGGACATCACCCGCGAAGGTGCGGTGCTCTCGACGCTGCAAGCGCCCAGTGCGCAGCTTTTTGTGCGCGACCCCACGCCGCTCTACGACCTGATTCCGCCGCAGTGGCGCTAACGGGCAAAAACTATTGATACATTTGGTTTGCCTGTTATTTACTACTGTTTTTGTAGCTATAAGCGCAAGCTCCATATGCGCTAGAGGGCAAAACCCCTTGTATCGTGCTGGTGCGGGTTCACTGTTACGATGGCCATATGTTCAGATCACTTGCTGCCGACATGCACCCAGCCACCAGCGACATTAACGACGCCAGCGACGAGGGCGTCCCCGTCTCCGTCAAAATCCGTGAGCGACTCCAAGCGGCGCGCAAACGCTTCAATGCCAACGACAACATTGCCGAGTTCATCGAACCGGGCGAATTGGCGCTGCTGCTGGACGAAGTCGAAGTGAAGATGCAAGGCGTGCTCGACAGCCTGGTCATCAACACCGAGAGCGACCACAACACCCAAAACACCGCGCGCCGCGTCGCCAAGATGTATATCAACGAGGTGTTTAACGGCCGCTACGTGCCGCCGCCGGCCATCACCGAATTTCCCAACGCCGAGCACCTGAACGAGCTGATGATCGTCGGCCCGCTCACCGTGCGCAGCGCTTGCAGCCACCACTTTTGCCCGGTGATGGGCAAAATTTGGATTGGCGTAATGCCCAACGAGCACACCAACGTGATTGGCCTGTCCAAATACGCCCGCTTGGTCGACTGGATCATGGGTCGGCCGCAAATCCAAGAAGAAGCGGTGGTGCAGCTGGCCGACCAAATCATGGAAATGACCCAGCCCGACGGCTTGGCCATCGTCATGGAAGCGAGCCACTTTTGCATGTCGTGGCGCGGCGTGCGCGAGCTCAACAGCAAGATGCTCAACTCGGTGATGCGCGGCGTCTTCTTGAAAGACGCCAACCTGCGCCGCGAATTTTTGTCCCTCATTCCCGGAAGAAACTGAGCTATGTTGGTACGTTTGCTCTACGCCAGTCGCGCGCTCGATCCCTCGCCCGCCACCATCGAAGCCATCTTGGCGCAGTCGCGCCAGTACAACCCGCCCAGCGGCATCACCGGCATTCTGTGCTACGGCGGCGGCATCTTTTTGCAGGCCATCGAAGGCGGGCGCTCGGCAGTGAACACGCTGTACGGCCACATCCTGCGCGACAAACGCCACACCGATGTCGAGCTGCTGACCTACGAAGAAATTTCTGAGCGCCGCTTTGGTGGCTGGACGATGGGCCAAGTCAACCTGTGCAAGGTCAACCACTCGATCTTGCTCAAATACTGCGAAAAGCCCGAGCTTGACCCGTATTCGGTGTCCGGCCAAGTGTCGTTTGCGCTGCTGGAGGAGCTCATGGCGACTGCGTCCATCATGGGGCGCGCTTAATTGGCGCTGATAAAAATAAGAGCTGCCAGCGCACGTATCGTTGCGTTGGCCCCTTGGAGAGTTTGTTATGGCTTTGCTGATCACCGACGAATGCATCAACTGCGATGTCTGCGAGCCAGAGTGCCCCAACCAAGCGATTTATCTGGGCGAGAGCATTTACGAAATCGACCCGGCCAAATGCACCGAATGCGTTGGCCACTTCGATGCGCCGCAGTGCATGGAGGTCTGCCCGGTGTCGTGCATTCCGGTCAACCCCGACCACATCGAGAGCCGCGCAACCCTGTGGGAAAAGTACCACCGCTTGCAAGCGCAGGCTAATTAAGCATCAAAACAGCCTCTAGCCCTTTAGATACGTGCGTTAGTAGCTATTTAATTAATAGCAATTAGAGGGCGTTGTCAGTGTTTGGTGCATCTGCCGCTCGCACTGCTGGCGCTGGCCGGGGCGGTTTCGGGCGCGGCGCTTTGGTGGTGTGGATTTGCAGCGTGGCTTTGTCCATATCGCCCGCTTGCAGCGCTGGCCAGGCTTTGATTGAGTGGGCAATGCTGTCTTCGATCAAGGTGCGCTGCTCGGGGGCGGGTTTTTTCAGCACCCAGTTGGCCACATCAGCGCGGTCGCCGGGGTGGCCGATGCCGATGCGCAGCCGCCAGTAATCGGCCGAGCCTAGTTGCGCGTGGATGTCGCGCAGGCCGTTGTGGCCGGCATGGCCGCCGCCGCGCTTGAGCTTGGCTTGGCCGGGGGCGATATCGAGTTCGTCGTGTGCTACCAAAATCTCATCGGGCGCAATTTTGAAGAAGCGCGCCAGTGCCGACACCGACTTGCCCGATAAATTCATAAAGGTTTGCGGCTGCAGCAGCCACACCGCTTGGCCTTGCACCGTGGCGCGCGCGGCCAAGCCCCAGTAACCGCGCTCGGGTTGCAGCGTGACTTTGAGCTCGCGCGCCAACGCATCTATCCACCAAAAACCGGCGTTGTGGCGGGTGGTTTCGTATTCCGGCCCAGGATTGCCCAGACCCACAAACAGTTTGATCATCTGCAGAAATTTCCAATAAAAAACGGCCCACGCGCTTGAGGCGGTGGGCCGTTGGGCAGTCGGCTTGTTTTCAAGCCCGACAGCAACTTAGGAAGAAGAATTACTTCTTGCCCTTGCCCTTGCCCTTAGCGGCTGGCGCGGCTTCGGCCACGGCTTCGACAATCACCAGCGGTGCGATCACTGCGATCAGCGCGGGGTTCTTGTTGCTGCCGCGTCTGACTGGGGTGACGCCACGGGGGAACTTCACATCATTGAGGTGGACTGCAGAACCCTTTTTCAGGCCGCTCAAATCGACGCTGATGAACTCTGGCAGCTCGGATGGCATGCAAGTGACATCGAGTTCGTTGACGATGGTGGTGATGGTGCAGCCGTCAGCCTTGACTGCTGGGGACTCGTCAGCGCCGGTGTAGTGCACTGGCACTTTCAGGTGCAGCTTGGTCGTTTCGTCCACGCGCTGGAAGTCCACGTGCAGCACCAGTTGCTTGAAGGGGTGGTATTGCACGTCGCGCAGCACCACTGGGGTGGTCTGACCGTTGATTTCCATCTCCAAAATGCTGGAGTGGAAAACTTCTTTCTTCAGGGCGTGCCACAGGTTGTTGTGGTCGAGTTCGACCTTTTGGATCTCGGCCGAACCACCGTACACGATGGCGGGCGTGCGGCCCGAATTGCGCAGACGGCGGCTCGCACCCGTACCTTGCAAAGAGCGCTCAAAAGCTGCTAATTTCATAAAATTCTCCAGATAAAGGGCACCGCGACCAGTGTCACCTTCGTTACGTAAAAGGGCCTCCCTAAAGGAGGCCCGACTTTTATCTCAGACCAAAAACCTCAGTTCAACTTAGAACAGGTTGTCTTGGTCAGAGAACAAACTCATTACCGAATCGCCCCGGGCAATGCGCTGAATCGTCTCGGCAATCAGCGGCGCCACCGACAGTTGGCGAATTTTGCTGCAGCTTTGCGCGTTGGCGCTCAGCGGAATGGTGTTGGTGACAACCACTTCGTCCAGCGCTGAAGTCGTTAAGCGCTCAATCGCTGGCCCCGAGAAAATCGGGTGTGTGCAGTAGGCGTAGACCTTTTTGGCACCACGCTCTTTCAGCACTTCTGCCGCTTTGACCAGCGTGCCGGCGGTGTCGATCATGTCGTCCATGATTACGCAGTTGCGGCCTTCGATTTCGCCGATGACGTGCATCACTTCCGAGACGTTGGCCTTAGGGCGGCGCTTGTCGATGATGGCCAAGTCGCAGTTGAGCTGCTTGGCCAAAGCGCGCGCACGCACCACGCCGCCGACGTCGGGTGACACCACAATCAGGTCTTCGTAGTTTTTTTGCAGCAAATCACCCAGCAATACTGGCGAGGCGTAGATGTTGTCCACCGGAATGTCGAAGAAACCTTGGATTTGGTCAGCGTGCAAGTCCATGGTCAACACGCGGGCGACACCCACAGCCTGCAGCATATTGGCCACCACCTTGGCGGTGATGGGCACGCGGGTCGAGCGCGGACGGCGGTCTTGCCGGGCATAACCAAAGTAGGGGATGACGGCGCTGATGCGTTCAGCCGAGGCGCGCTTGAGCGCATCGACCATGATCAACAGTTCCATCAAGTTTTCGTTGGTGGGCACACAGGTGGACTGGACAACAAACACGTCGCGAGCGCGGACGTTTTGGTTGATTTCCACGGTGACTTCACCGTCGGAAAAGCGTCCGACATGTGCCGCGCCCAGAGAAATGCCCAGATGGCGCGCTATTTCATTGGCCATGCCGGGATTGGCATTGCCGGTAAACAGCATGAAGTCGGAGTGATTGGCTTGCATGAGCGTCTCAGCGATTTGAAATGAATGCTTGTACGCGAGAAAATTTGGCAGGGGAAGAAGGATTCGAACCTTCGAATGCTGGAATCAAAATCCAGTGCCTTAACCAACTTGGCGATTCCCCTACACAGGTTGCTTGCAATGTACAAGCAACCTAAAAAATTGTCTTAAGCCCAGCCTGCCAGAGGGTGAAGCGTCAGATTGTCACATAATTTGACCTGCCATTTGCTTGGAGCATCTGAAAAATCAATATTTTGTGTCATTTTTGCAAATACTGCGCTTCCAGAGCCTGTCATTTTCCCGTGTAACCCGTGTGATGCGAGCCAATTAATGGCTTGCGTGATATCGGGACACAGTGTTTGAGCAACACTCTGCAAGTCGTTACGACCAAAATCGTAGTGCTTTGCAGTAAAGTCTGCAATTGTAGCACCAGCAGAATCGCGTTTTAAAGAAAAAGATGAAAAAATTTCTTTTGTGGCTAATCCAGCGCTGGGTTTGACCACGACAAAGCGCGCTGGTGGCAGCTGGTTGGCATTTTTAAGTGGCGTGATGTGCTCGCCAATGCCTTCGACCCAAGCGTTGTGGCCATACAAAAAAAACGGTACATCAGCGCCTAGCGTCAGGCCGATGCGGCCTAGCTCAGGCAAACTTAGTTTGAGTTTCCATAGGCGATTTAGAGCCAGTAAGGTGGAGGCCGCATCCGATGATCCTCCTCCCATACCTGCTTGAGCTGGAATGCGCTTGAGCACGCTCAGGTGTGCGCCTTGCGTGCAGCCGGTGGCTGTTTGCAGCGCGCGGGCGGCGCGCAGGGTTAAGTCGTCGGCGGGCAAGGTAGAACCCAAGTCTGCGCGGCTGATGTGGGTGCTAGAGCGCAGCTCAAAGTGCAGCGTGTCGCACCAGTCAATCAACATAAATACCGATTGCAGCAGGTGGTAGCCATCCGAGCGGCGCCCAGTGATGTGCAAAAACAGGTTCAGCTTGGCTGGTGCGGGAACGTCGTAAAGAGCTTTCACGGTGTCATGGCTCAAAAACTATGCGCAAGGTGGCGCGCGGTGTGGGGGTGTGGCGCGTGGCTTCGAGTCGGCCTTGGCCAACATCGCTCAGCTGCGCTTGCCAGCCAGAGGCGCTGGTTTGTACGCCGCGCAGCCAGTCAAACAGCGCATGCACTGGTAATGCGGTGCCGGTCACTTGTCCCAGCAGGGTGTCGAGTGAGGTGGACTCTTGGGTAGAGTCGCCTGACTGCAGGCGGGCGTGCTTAGGTGTCCAGTTAAGACGTGCCAGCACGTTGCCCAGTGGGTTGAGTAAGGTCAGTTCGCCCTGCGCGGCATCGCCTTGCAGTTCAAACGCAGCGCTAAATGATTGAGCGGCCTGGCCGATTTGCTCTTCTACTTGCAGCGAGAGGCGACCGCTCCAAGCGGTTTGCTCCGTGCGAATTTCGATGGGTGTGCTGGGCGGTGTAGCACAGCCGGCTAAGAGCACCAAGAGCACTAACGGTGCCAACCAAGGCGCTATCAGCCAATGTTGCCAAGGCATTACAGGGCTACGCCTAAGCGTTTGAGGGTTTCACGCAGGGTTTCGTTGTCTGGATGTTGTTGCTGTGCGTCTTTCCAAAGCGCTTTGGCGCGCTCGTGTTGACCCAGTTTCCACAGTACTTCGCCTAAATGTGCAGCAATATCAGCGTCTTGGCGTTTCTCGAAGGCTCGTTCTAGCAGCAGCAGCGCTTGCGCGTGGTTACCAAGGCGAAACTCTACCCAGCCCAAGCTGTCGGTGATGAAGGGGTCGTCGGGAGCGTAAGTCAGCGCTTTTTCAATCAGCTCTTTGGCTTCTTGTAGGCGCACGCCGCGCTCGGCCAAGGAATAGCCCAGTGCGTTGTAAGCGTGGTGATAGTCCGGTTGGCGCGCTATCAGTTGGCGCAGCAGGCGTTCCATGGTTTGTTGCTGGCCGGCACGGTCGGCCAGCATGGCTTGGTCATATAGCAAGTCGTTATCGTTGGGGAACTGCGCCACGGCTTGCGCTTGCAGAGCCAGCGCTTGGTTGTATTTGCCCGCATCGCGTAAAAATTGCACTTCGGCCATCCACTTCACGCGCTCTTCTTCTGTTGAGGTAGTTTGCAGGGTGTGCAGCAGGCCGCGTGCCCGCGTCAGTTCGCCTTGGCGCGCCCAGAGTGCGGCGCGGCGGATTTGGGCATTAAAGACATCAGAAGGGTTGTTAACGCGTTGTAGCCAACCCTCGGCTGCTTCAAAATTGCCCTGTGCTTCAGCGATTTGCGCATATAACAAATAGGCTTGTGTCATCCCGGGGATGTTGGCTGAATCAGTTGCACTGGCTTGTGCTGCCGCAGTGAATTGCTGCAAGGCGATTTCGGCTTGATCCAGCGCTTTGTTTTGTATTTGCAGCATGGCTTGCATCAGCCAGCCTTCGGCCAAGCTAGGATTTTCGCGGGTGGCAGCTTGCAATTGCGCCAGTGATTCGGCAGGGCGTTGCAAATCAACCAGTACCCGGGCGTAAATGAGGCGTAGCGCTGGCAAGGGTTGACCGTCAAAATATTGCCGCGCAATCGGTGCGGCTTCGGCCTCGCCTTCTTCCATCAGCTCTAGCGCTAATAGGGCGGTACCTTCATAGTTCGGGTCAAATTTTTGTGCTCGGTGCGCCGCCTCTAGCGCACCTTTTTTGTCGTTAGCCAAGATGCGCATACGCCCGACAGTTGCCCAAGCGGCTGCGCCGGTGTCGGGATGCTTGAGGTCACTGGCTAAGGCTTGTTGCACTACTGAGGCCGCCAGCGCTTTGTCGCTAGCGCGACGATACAACTGAGGCAGGGCTTGGAATGCCGTGGCTTTGGCTTGTGCTTTAGTCAAGAGTAGCTCTTGCTGGAGTGGCGCGGCAGTGTCAGCAATGCGGTTTAGCGCCACCAGCAGTTGTAGTACATAGCGGTTAGCTTCGCGCGATTGAGGCCAAGCGTCTTTCCATGCGTTGGCCGCTGCCAACGCTGCTTCCCCCGAGCGTGCTTGCAGAGCGATGTCTGCAGCGCGCTTATAGATATTTTCATCATTGCTAGTGCGCGCCGCTTCCAGCATGAGTGCGTAGCCCGAGCTGGGATCACCTGAGCGGGTAGTGATCTCTCCCAGTAATATTTCGTAAAAAATCTCCGCATCTTGGGCTGCAGTGCGCGATTCCTCCTGTGTCGTGCTCGGACGAGGCGTTTTGTGGATTGCAGCGACAGGGCGCGTACCTGCGGTGGCAGAAGCAGTGAGTAACGCGGCAGCGAGTGCAGCCGTCCAAAGACGATGGGTATGAAGCATCAGATCATAATAATCTATGCTTAAGCGCTTGTTTTAAACTGAATTTCTATGCCTGAATTGCCTGAGGTTGAGGTCACACGCCGCAGTTTTGCTGCTGCTATTGCTGGGGCGCGTATTGTCTCTGTCTGGATGGGAAAGCCTCTGCGCTGGCCTATAGGCTGCGCGCTTGACAGCTTGGTCGGGCGACAGGTGCTGGGCGTGCGCAGGCGGGGTAAGTATTTGCTGATTGATCTCGACCAAGGAATGCTGCTGCTGCATTTGGGGATGTCAGGCAGCTTGGCTTTTGCCCAAGTACTGGTGCCACGCGGTGTGCATGACCATTTTGAATTACAGACATCGCAAGGCGTTTTGCGTTTGCATGACCCGCGCCGTTTTGGTGCAGTGGTCTATGCCGCCGATGAAAAAGACGCACCCGCGCACAAGCTGTTGGGACATTGGGGTATGGAGCCATTGTCCGATGATTTCACGTTGACCGCTTTTGCAGCGGGGCTCCAAGCCAGTCGATCACCCATTAAGCAAGTGCTGCTGGCGGGGCGGTTGGTGGTGGGGGTCGGCAATATTTACGCATCAGAAGCGCTGTTTTTGGCGGGTATTTTACCGACGACGGTGGCGCAAAGCCTGAGCGTCCAGCGTGTGCAGCTCTTATATGCCGCTATTATTAAGGTACTGAGTTTGGCGGTAGAAAAGGGCGGTAGCACTTTGCGTAATTTTTCGAGTGCAGATGGCAGCGCTGGACATTTTCAGGTAAACGCTCATGTTTATGCCCGCGAGGGATTGCCCTGTCATACTTGCCGCAGTTTGGTAAAAATGTTGCGACAAGGTCAACGCAGCAGCTTTTTTTGTCCGACCTGCCAGAGTGCTTGATATAAATTTAGCTATAGCGATGCATTATTTTTGCCATTGATTTAATTCTGGGAGCGACGTGGGAGCATCATTCAACGAAAAATTCGCACACCATGGAGTCTGGCGACGTGAGTTTTCTCAGCAGTTAAAGCGACTAGCCGACTGGATGTCGTCCCATGAGTTAATGGACGATGCGGTCGAGGAGCGCTTATTGCGCTTAGAAAATCAAGTGCGCACTGATAAAATGATGGTGGCATTTGTGGCTGAGTTTTCACGCGGTAAGTCTGAATTGATCAATGCTATTTTCTTTGCTGATTATGGCCGCCGCATCATGCCAGCCAGTGCCGGGCGAACCACTATGTGCCCAACCGAATTGGGTTATGACGCCGCGTTGCCGCCCAGTTTGTGTCTGCTGCCGATTGAAACGCGCCTGCAATCGCAAGGCTTGGCCGAGTGGCGCTTGAAGCGTGATCGTTGGATCGATATTCCTCTGGATATTCACAACCCTGAGCAGGTAGCAAAATCGATAGAAAGAGTAGCGCAGGTACGCCATGTCAGCGTAGATGAGGCGCGCAATTTGGGGTTTTGGCACGATGAAGTGGCAGATCAAAATCCAGTCGTCGATTCGCAAGGGCGTGTCGAAGTACCGATGTGGCGCCATGCCATCATCAATATGCCCCATCCTTTGCTCAAGCAAGGCTTGGTCATTTTGGATACACCGGGTTTGAACGCGGTGGGTGCCGAGCCCGAATTAACGGTCAGTCTGATACCGCAAGCGCATGCGGTGGTTTTTATTTTGGGTGCGGATACGGGGGTGACGCGCTCAGATTTAGCCATCTGGCGCGAGCACCTTATTTCCACAGAGGCCGGTAGCGAAGCGCGGCTAGTGGTACTCAATAAAATTGATACTTTATGGGACACGCTGAGTTCGCCTGAGCAAGTGCAGGCTCAGCTAAAGCGCCAGTGCCAAGCGTCTGGGGAGATGCTGCAGGTGCGCCCAGATCAAGTAGTTCCCGTATCAGCACAAAAAGGTTTAGTCGCCAAAATTACCAACGATGAGGCGTTGCTGCGCGCCAGTGGTTTACCTCTGTTGGAAGATGCACTAGCCAAAAACATTATGGGACGTCGCCAAGATATTTTGCGTGCCGCTATTACGGACGGCATCGCCAGCTTGCGTGCCGAAACTGGCCGTGTGATCAATATTCGGCGCCGTGATCTAGATGAGCAAATGCTAGAGCTGCGCAGCTTGCGCGGTAAAAATGTCTCGGTGATTGATTCCATGCGCCGCCGTATCGAGCAAGAGCAGTATGAATTTGAGACCAGCTCCGCCAAGATCCATGCCGTGCGCGGCGTGCATTTGAAGCTGCTGCGCGAGGTGTTTCATAGGCTAGGTGCCAAAGCGTTAAAAATCCATATGGCTGAGCTGACGCAGACGCTGGAGCAAACGGGTCTCAAGCTGGGTGTCCGCAAGCAATATGCACTGGTCTTTGAAAGAGTCAAAGCCGCATTGGATGCGGCGCAGGCATCATCGGTCGAAATTCAAGCCATGCTGGAAGGCACTTTTCGCCAACTGAATGCAGAGTTTGGTTTTTCGTTGCAAGTGCCTGCTGCTCCGCAACTAAATGACTGTGCTCTGGATTTAGCGCGTATCGAGCAAAGTCATGCGCAGTACTTGAGTGTTAGCAATGTGCTGAAGTTAACCCAGCCTGAGTTTGCTTTGCGCTTGGCGCGTGCGCTGGCTATGCGCCTACGGGCGGTGCTGGAGTCGGCAACCAATGATTTGGATCTGTGGAGTAAATCGGCAATGACTCAGTTGGACGCTCAGTTGCGTGAGCGTAAAAGAAGCTTCATACGCCGGATTGAGGCTGTCGATCGTATCCAGCAAGCTGCGGGCGGTTTGGTGGAGCGCATTACAGAGATCGAAGACAGCGAGAAAGCGCTGGTGCAATTGGATAAGCGCCTGGGTGAATTGACGGCTGAATTGATGGCCTTGCCAGGGTTGTATCAAACGCAGCAATCACCTTCTTATCAGGCACCATGATGAGCGAGTCTGTTTCGTTTTCTACGCAGGTGGTGCGTTGGCAAGCCGTGCATGGCCGCAGTCACTTGCCCTGGCAACAGACGCGTGAGCCTTATCGGGTGTGGCTCTCAGAGGTCATGCTTCAGCAAACTCAGGTGAGTACGGTGCTGGATTACTACCCGCGTTTTTTGGCGCGCTTTCCAGATGTAAATGCGTTGGCAGAAGCCTCTGAAGATGATGTGCTGGCGCTCTGGAGTGGTTTGGGCTACTACAGCCGAGCGCGTAATTTGCACCGCTGCGCCCAGCAGGTGATGGCGCTGCATGGCGGTCAATTTCCCCGCACAGCAGAGGTTTTGCAAAGTCTGCCGGGCATTGGTCGCTCGACCGCTGGGGCTATTGCCGCGTTTTGCTTTAGCGAGCGCGTGGCGATTTTGGATGCCAACGTGCGCCGGGTGTTGACCCGGGCGCTGGGCTTTGGCGCTGATTTGGCTGTGGCAGCTAACGAGCGCGCACTTTGGGATCGCGCTACAGATTTATTGCCCCGCACCCAACTTGAACAATCCATGCCGCGCTATACCCAAGGCTTGATGGACTTGGGTGCCATGGTTTGCCTTGCGCGCAAGCCCCAGTGCTTGCTGTGCCCGGTGCAATCGCAATGTGTGGCGCAGCAAGAAGGCGCGCCTGAAAACTACCCCGTCAAAACCCGCAAGCTGGTGCGTAAAGCCCAGTCGTGGTGGTTGCTGCTGCTGCGCGACAGCCAAGGTCGGGTGCGTTTGGAGCGCCGCCCCTCTAGCGGCATTTGGTCTGGCTTGCATTGCGTGCCTATGTATGCACAGCGTGCTGACGCTATTGCCCACAGCGCAGTGGCCTCAGCGAAGCGAGTTGTGGAGTTACCGCCTTTTTTGCACGTTTTGACGCACCGGGACTTTCATTTGCACCCCGTGCTGGTCGAGGTAGCTGCTGGCGTTGACGCAGACGCTGGTGCCGCAGCAGACTCCAACAGCGCTTGGGTTACCCGTGCCCAATGGACGGCTTTGGGTTTGCCGGCACCGATACGCAAGCTGCTCGATACCGCTTAGTTAGTCGGGCTGCGCACTGCCCAATCCAGCCTTGTTTTGGGTTATTTTGTAGTGTTTTTGGCCTCTAGCCCTTTAAATACGTGCGCTAGTAGCTATTATTTTTAATTAATTGCCTCGGCGGCTGAAGCGTTATCTAGCGTCCAGTTCCCGATGGCGCCGCAGGGTAGCCCAGCGCTGACCAAAGGTTTCCGCCAGCCGCTCGACCAAATACACCGAGCGGTGTTGCCCACCGGTGCAGCCAATGGCCACCGTGACATAGCTGCGGTGGTTGTTGGCCAAAAAATCCAGCCAATGCGTTAAAAATTGCTCAATATGGCTGCGCATCAACGCCACTTCGGGCTGTTGGCGCAAAAAGGCCGCGACCGGCCCATCGCACCCGGTCAGCTCGCGCAACTCGGGCTCGTAGTGCGGGTTGGGCAACATACGCACGTCAAAAACAAAGTCCGCATCGACCGGAATGCCGCGTTTGAATGCAAAGGACTGAAACACCAAATTCAGTTGCTCTGGTGCCGCAGAAATAAAGGTTTTGACATAGCCCTGTAGCTGCGATGGGCGGATGGTGCTGGTGTCAATCACGTGTGATTGCTCGCGCAGCTCGGCCAGCAGCTCGCGCTCGAGCTCAATCGCTTGCATCAGCCCGCGTGAGCTCTCGTTAGGTGCGTCGTTGGACAAAGGATGGCGTCGGCGAGTTTCAGAAAAGCGCCGCACCAAGGTGTCCGTCGTCGCGTCCAGAAAAATCGAACGGATGGCCACGCCTTGCTGGCGCAGTTGCTCCAGCGCCGCCGGTAACTGCGGCAAAGAGGTGGCGCTGCGCACATCGACAGCAATGGCGACTTTGTTGCCGTAGTGCCTTAGCTCTAAGTTGACAAACTGCGACAGCAGCTCGGGTGGCAGGTTGTCAACGCAGTAATAACTGGCATCTTCCAGCGCCCGCAAAGCGACCGATTTCCCCGATCCCGACATGCCGGTGATTAGGACAATTTCTAACGCCATGCACGTGGTTGCGGTTGTGGTCGCTGTTGTGGTCATGTTGGTGTGCTCCTCAATGGATTGAATGGGCTGGCTGCAGCATTGAGCATTTCTTGGGCATGTGCCAAGGTGGTGTTGGAGACCCGCTCGCCGCCGAGCATTCGCGCTAATTCGGCCACCCGTTGTGCTTGTTCGACGAGGGTGACGGTGCTTGAAGCGCCGGTTGCGCTGTGCAGTTTGGAGACGACCAAATGGTGGTCTGCGCAAGCCGCCACTTGCGGCAAGTGGGTGACGGCCAGCACTTGCCGCTCGCCGCCGAGTTGCTGCATCAAGCGCCCGACGGTTTCTGCTACCGCACCGCCCACGCCCGAATCCACCTCGTCAAAAATCAAGGTTTCTGCCGTGCCCAGCGAGCTGGTAGCGACGGCGATGGCCAAAGAAATCCGCGACAGCTCCCCGCCCGAGGCGACTTTGGCGATCGGGCGAGGTGTCATGCCAGCATGGCTGGCAACCTTAAAAACAATGTCGTCGATGCCGTGGCTGCTGGGCTGCGCTGCCCGATCCATCGACACATCAAACCGACCGCCCACCATGCCCAGCTCTTGCATGGCTTGGCTGATGGCGCGCGATAGCCGCGGGGCGGCGGTGTTGCGCGCCAAAGACAGTTGGCGAGCAGCAGCCAAATAGCTGGCAGCGCCCGCGCTTTCAGCCGCTTCTAGCGCCTCCAAATCTACCGCTTCATCCAACCGCTGGAGTTCGGCTTTCCAGCCGTTCCACAGCGCTGGCAGCTCTGCCGGCTCGCGTTTGTAGCGCCGTGCCAGCGTCAGCCACAACGACAGGCGGGCATCTAGCTCGGCCAGCCGGTGCGGGTCGAGTTCGGTGCGGCGCAGGTACAACTGCAATTCGCGCGCTGCCTCACGGGCTTGGGCAATGCTGGAGGCCAAGGTGTCGGTCAGGCTGACAAATTCAGGCTCCAAGTGTTCTAAGTCGGTCAGCAAATGGTGTGCGCGTGACAGGTGGTGGCTTGCGCCCGATTCGTCGCCATCCAACTCGGTGATGGCGCTTTGCGCCGCTTCTAGTAACGACTGCGCGTGCGCCAAGCGCGTGTGCTGGGTGTTGAGCTCTTCCCACTCGTGCTCTGCTGGAGCTAGCTTGCTGACTTCGGCAACTTGCCACTGCAAGCGCTCGCGCTCGCGCTGCAGCGACTCTTGCGCGGTGCGGGCGTGCTCTAGGGTTTTTTGTGCTGCGCGCCACTGCGTCCAGCAGCTGTTGACTTCGTGGTCGTTGGTGCCGGCGTAGGCATCGAGCAATTGGCGCACCGCATCCGCTTGCGTCAATTTTTGCCATGCGTGCTGGCCGTGGATGTCAATCAACTGCCCGCCCGCAAAGCGCAGTTGCGAGGCGGTGGCAGGGCTGCCGTTAATCCACGCGCGGCTTTTGCCTTGGCTATCGACGGTGCGCCGCAGCAGCAGGCTGTCGTCGGCTTCAAAGCCAGCTTCACTTAACCAAGGGTGCAGCGCTGTGGGGCAATCAAATTCGGCACTCACATCGGTGCGCGCTGCGCCTTCGCGCACGGCACCGACATCGGCTCTGGCACCCAGCGTCAGTTGCAGCGCATCGATCAAGATGGATTTGCCCGCGCCGGTTTCGCCAGTTAGCGCGGTAAAGCCGCTGCTCAGATCTAAGTCAAGCGCCTGCACAATCACAAAATCGCGCAGCGTGATGCGCTTTAAAGCCATCGTCAGGAGCCTCCCTCATTCCAGCGTAATTTTTTGCGCAGCGTGTCAAA
>JAGNUJ010000099.1 GCA_017987055.1 Giesbergeria sp. | reverse complement strand
GTGCGCGAGGCGCCCGACAGCTTTGAGCGCGTCACCTTCATGCATGCGGGCGTACGCCACCAATACCGCTTGTACGTGCCACCGGGCGCGGCCAAGGGCGTAGCGATGCCGCTGGTGCTGATGCTGCACGGCTGCACGCAAAACGCCGACGACTTTGCGCTGGGCACCGGCATGAACCAAGCCGCCGCACCGGCCAACGCACTGGTGCTGTACCCGGTACAGACGCGCAGCGCCAACCCCAACGGCTGCTGGAACTGGTTTGAACCCGGCCACCAGCACCGCGGCCAAGGCGAACCCGAGTTGCTGGTAGCGATGGTGCGCGACGTGATGGCGCGCCACCCGGTGGACGCCCAGCGCGTGTACGCCGCCGGCCTGTCAGCCGGTGGCGCGATGGCGGCCGTGCTGGGGCGCGAATACCCGGACGTATTTGCCGCCGTCGGCGTGCATTCGGGCCTGCAAGCCGGCGCTGCCGACAACATGATGGCGGCGCTGTCGGCCATGAACAATGGTGCCAAGCTGGGCACCAAGAACCGGCCCACCACCCACCCCAGCGGCGCGCCGTACCCAGCACTGATCGTCTTCCACGGCGACGCGGACGCCACCGTACACGCCAAAAATGGCGAGCAGCTGGTCGATGCGGCTTTGGAATCTGCGCTGGGCGGCAAAGCTGCGGTGCGGCACGAAACGCTTCAGGGCAAGTCGGATGCAGGCCAACGCTTTACGCGCACCGTGTACCGCGCCACCGACGCCAAAGACGCCGGCGTGCTGGCCGAGCATTGGGTGCTGCACAGCGCCGGTCACGCTTGGTCGGGCGGCAACGCGCGGGGCAGCTACACCGATGCGCGCGGCGTTAGCGCCACCCAAGAGATGCTGCGCTTCTTCTTGGAACACCCGCGCGCAGCGGCACAGCCGCAATGAGCGACTCCCACCGCGCCCCCGCTGCTGGCGCAGTGGCAAAACGAGCTCGGCGCGTTTGGCGAAAACCTTAGCAGCGTTGACATCCTCCCGCCCTAAAAGACGGGGAGGATGTCAGAGCCAAAATGCGCAGATGTTCGTCTTGTGTGTACACCCACATCGGCTATGGATGGGATTGGAAAAGATGGCGAGTGCATTGGCACAGACATTTCCCGCAAGAGAGCGCATCAATAGATACATAAAGCTCGCATCTATCAGACAGCGGCTGGTGGTAGCGCCCGCCGCGCCCGCACCGCTGCGGCCAGTTGCTGCAACACCGGCACGGTTTGCGCCATGCTGATACACGCATCCGTCACCGACACGCCCGCTTTCAGTGGTTGACCGGCGACGATGTCTTGGCGGCCTTCTTCTAAATGGCTCTCGATCATCAAACCGGTGATGCGCGCGTCGCCCGCTGCCACCTGCGCTGCGACATCGGCCGCCACCTCCATTTGACGCTGGTGTTGCTTGCTGCTGTTGGCGTGCGACACGTCAATCATCACTTGCGGGCGCAGGCCGGCTTTGCCCAGCAGCGCGCAGGCGGCATCGACGTCGGCGGCGGCGTAATTGGTGTGTTTGCCGCCGCGCAAAATGACGTGGCAATCGTCGTTGCCGCGCGTCTCAAAAATCGCCGCTTGGCCCATCTTGGTCATGCCCATGAAGGCGTGCGAAGCCTGCGCGGCCTGAATGGCGTCGCAAGCGACTTTCACGCCGCCGTCGGTGCCGTTTTTAAAGCCCACTGGACAGCTCAAACCGCTGGCGAGCTGGCGGTGGCTTTGGCTCTCGGTGGTGCGTGCGCCAATCGCGCCCCAGCTGACCAAGTCGCTGATGAACTGCGGGCTGAGCAAATCCAAAAACTCGGTGCCCACTGGCAGGCCCAGCGCCAGCACGTCCAGCAGCAGCGCGCGCGCCATCTCTAGCCCCTCGTTGATGGCAAAACTGCCGTCCATGTGCGGGTCGTTGATGTAGCCCTTCCAGCCCACCGTGGTGCGCGGCTTTTCAAAATACACGCGCATGACGATCAGCAGCTCGCCCTGCAGCGCGTCGGCTTGCGCTTTGAGTTGGCGCGCGTAGTCCATTGCCTGCGCGTGGTCGTGGATCGAGCACGGCCCGACGACAACGATCAACCGGTCGTCTTGGCCGTGCAGCACGCGCGAGATGGCGGCGCGGCTGGACTCGACCAGTGTTTGCGCCGCGTCAGGCGCGGGCAGCCATTCTTCCAGCAGCGCCGGCGTGATCAGCGGGCGCACCGCCTTGATGCGCGTGTCGTCAATGCGCGTGGTGTCGTGGGTGGTGAGCGCTTGGGCTGCGCTGCTTTTGGTGGGGGTGTGGAGTGTGGTCATGCGGGGATTGTCGCGTGACCCCTGCCGCCGGTGGCATCAAGGCCGGCGAAATGCCGGTTGTTGACCCATCCAATGTGGGGTGTCCAGCCGGTCCAGCCGCACCGTGCCGCCGCTGGACGGTGCGTGGACAAAACGGCCTTCGCCGACATAAATGCCCGCATGGGTGCGCGACTGGCCTTTACCAAACACCACCAAATCGCCGGTGCGCAGGCTGCTGCGCTCAATCGGCTGACCCCATCCATCGAGCTTGGCCACCGTGCGCGGCGGCGCTTGGCCGGCGCGGTTTTGGTAGACATAGCCAATCAGGCCGCTGCAATCGAAACCGCTGTCGGGCGTGTTGCCGCCGTAGCGGTAGGGTGTGCCAACCAAGCCCAGCGCGTGGATGGCAATATCGCTCGATTGCTCGGTCGATAAGCGCGAGGGCACGGTGCGTGTCGCGCTGGGGGAAGTCGTCGAAGGCGGTGCGCTGCTGCAACCCACCAGCAGCAAGGCCGTGGTCAGCGCCATAACAGAGAGTGCGTGCATGGGCACCAAGGGTAAAGCATTGCTCTATCGTGGCGCTACACCTGTGCGCACGGGACGTGCATTGCAGCAGTCCCGTGGCACGCTGTCAGCTTGTAGCTGTCAACGCACCCTGACCAAAGTTTTGTGCAGGATTTGCCGGAGGATGGGAGTAATTTGGCCATCGTTAAAACCATCATTGGTTTGGGCCAAGAACTTGGTCTGGCGGTGATCGCTAAAGGGGTCGAATCGCTGCAGCAACGCGACACTTTGTTTCGGGCGGACTGCTCCTTTTTTCAAGGCAATTTTTTCAGCAAGCCTGCACCCATAGAACAGCTGGAGTTGTTGCTGTGCAATCGACTGGTTTTAGCATCCTAACCCTCACAATTGCAGCGCAAGACACTCTCTGCCTCAGAATGACCGCATAAAAGCCATCTAAGGCACCTTTTCAGCGCTTTACTGCTGCCCCCTAGGGGGGTATAGCCAAGATGGGCTTTTGAGCGTTGTAGCGCCTCTGGCAAGCCCCTTCGGTTTTGCAATGCGTACAAAAAAAGAGATGCCGGTCTTTGGGCTGAAAGTTGTTATCTTCTTATTTCTTTTATTAATACTTAGTAGTAGTAGTAGAAGGATGCACTTTTCTGTTGATAACTCAACTATTTCTTTAAATATCAATGCTTTAGGATGTTGGTAAGCCTGTGGGTAACTACCATGTGTACGCCATCCTAAATTGTGGATAACTTTTGCAAACAGCACTTGCCTGTGGATAACTCACAAGTTATCCCAGAATAATCCACAGAGTTATCCACAGCAGCTTGCTGCCTACTTTTTCGACACCTAAAACAACTTGTAGCAAAGTTGGAGCGTGCATTTTACGCTACCAAAATAAGAGTTTTTTTTAGGAGCAGAAATTGTCGCTTGTTGGGCTTGACTGGCGCACCGCTGCCGCCGTGCTACTTTTTGACCAATTTTTTTGAGTTATCCACAGAAAACGGTCGTTTTCTCTCCCGATAGTTGATAACCTGATTTTTATCCCAAAAAGTTATCCCAGAGTTATTCTTCTAAGTTTTTTTCTGTGGATAACTGTATTTTTTCTTTTGAAAACAACATGTTGTTTTTTGTGGAAAAGTGCTGCCCAAACGTTAAAAATCTGAAAGATGCTGTGGATAACTTGATAAAAAAGCTGAAATTTGTGGATAATTTTTGGTTTTTTAGCGATTTGTCCCCAAAGTTATCCACAGATTGCTGTGCGTAAAACCAGCGCCGCCGGTTTTGAGTGAAAAAAGCGGTCTAAAAAGCAAAAAACCCCAGCCAAAAATGCGCTGGGGTTGTCGGTTTCAGGGGGAAAAATTACCAGTTTTGATGGCCTTTGCTGTGGCCTTTTTTATGCCCTGATTGGCTGCCCATATGGTGCTGATAACGCGCAGTTTGTGCATCAAAAGTCATCTGCTGTGCGGGGTTGAGTGCGGCATAAAAAGCCAAGATCGCATCAGCGCGTTTATCAGCTTCAGCGTGGTGCTGAGCGCGCTGGGCACGCATGCGTTCAATGCGCTCAGGCGTGGTCATTTTTTGCACTTCGGCGCGCTCCAGATGACCTAAACGGGCGGGGCGCTCGCCCATTTTCATGCTGGCGACGAAGGTGTTCCACGCCGGTTCTTGGGCTGCGCTGAGTTCGAGTTTTTGCTTGAGCTGTGCTTGGTGTTGGGCCATGCGGTCTTGCATTTTTACGCGGCGCTGCTCCATGTGCTTGGCGCGGCGTTCAGCGTTCATTGGCGCACTGATTTGTGCGGGTGTTTGGGCTTGTACTTGCGTCTGCGCAGTCGCTGCAGCATCAGCGGGGGTTTGTTGTGCCAAAACAGGCAAAGCCAAAGCGGCAGCAACAGCGGTAGCGATAAAGGTGCGAGAGAAGAAAGCCATGGTGAACTCCTTGGGTGTGATAGTTAGTCTGGTCAGTGGTTAAACGCCAGTGTGCGCCGCCTGTGTATCGCCGCTGTGCGCCGGGTGTGATGCTGTGTAAAGTTGTGCCTCACCAGTTCTGTAGCAGCGCTGGGAGCAGCAGTGCGGTGATGGCGCCATTCAGCCCCATCGCCAGCGCCGCAAACGCGCCGGCCTGCTCGTTGATCGCAAACGCCCGTGCGGTGCCAATGCCATGCGCCACCACGCCCAGCGCAAAGCCCTGTATCGCGTGGTCTTTAATCCGCAGCCAGCGAAACAGCGCCGGCGCCACCACCGCGCCGACAATTCCCGTCACGATCACCAGCACCGCGGCCAGCGAGGCGATGCCGCCAATGCGCTCGGCCACGGCCATGGCAATCGGTGTGGTGACCGATTTGGGTGCCAGTGACAACTGCGTTGGCACACTGGCGCCCAACGCGCGCGCAATACCCATGGCCGATGCCACTGCGCAGACACTGCCCACACTGAGTCCCAGCAGCACCGGCCAGCGCATGGCGCGCACTTTGCCCAGTTGTGCGTACAGCGGAATCGCCAGCGCCACCGTCGCCGGCCCCAGCAGAAAGTGCACAAACTGCGCGCCAGCAAAGTAGGTCGGGTACGGCGTATCGGTCAGCAGCAGCAGCGTGACCAGCAACGCCGCCGCAATCAGCACCGGATTGGTCAGCGGGTGCATACGGCAGCGCCGGTGCAGCGCCATTGCCAGCAGATAGGCCAGCAGCGTGATCGTTAGCCCCAGCAGCGGCGAGGCGGCCAGATAGACCCAAATGTCAAGCATCGGCGCTTTCATGGCTGCTCCTGGGGCGGTTCTGTGGACGCTGGCGCGCCGGGTTGATGGCAAGCGCGCATCACCAGCGCCGTCACTGCCAAGCCGAGCACCGTGCTGCCGATAACAGCTGCTACCAGCGCTTGCCACTCTGCGGCGATGCGGTGGCCGTGCACCATGATGCCGACGCCCGCTGGCACAAACAGCAGCGACAAATGGGCCAACAGCCCTTGGCCGGCGCTGCGCAAGTTCTCGCCCGGCCCACCGCGCCAGATCAGCACCAACAGCAGCAGCAACATGCCCACCACCGGCCCCGGCACCGGCAGCTGCAAGCTGCGCACCAGCACCTCGCCTGCCAACTGAAACA
>JAGNUJ010000098.1 GCA_017987055.1 Giesbergeria sp. | reverse complement strand
AAGTCGGCGACAAGCCTGTGTTTCGTTTGCATCTGGCCAGTGGGCGCAGTATCCGCGCCACTGCCCAGCACCGCTTCCTAAGCGGCTCGGGTTGGCAGGAGTTAAAGGCACTCCAGCCCGGCGATCGTTTGGCCTTGGCGCGCCAGATTCCTCAACCAGCCCGTTGCGCTTCGTGGTCTGAACACGCGCTGATCCTGCTGGCCCATCTGGTGGGCGATGGCAGTTATCTGCGCGGTCAGCCGATGCGCTACACCACCGCCAGCGAGGACAACAGTCTGGCGGTCACTGCCGCAGCCGAGGTGATGGGTTCCACCGTGCGGCGTGTGGCGGGACGCGGGCAGTGGCACCAATTGGTGATTGGTGGCAATGGCAACCGCTGGCACCCTGCAGGTGTCGGTGCGTGGTTGAAGGGGCTGGGCGTGTTTGGGCAGCGCTCGCATGAGAAATGTTTGCCGGCTGAGCTGCTGCAACTGGACGATGCTTCCATTGGTTTGTTCTTGCGCCATATCTGGGCTACAGACGGCTGTATCCATGTGCGCCCAGCAGAACAGCGCGGAGCACATCGCATCTACTTTGCCACTTGCAGCGAAAGCTTGGCCCGCGATGTTGCCGCCTTGCTGCTGCGCCTAGGCATCGTTGCCCGTTTGCGCTGTGTGGCCCAAGCCGGCTCGCCCCATTCGGTCTGGAATGTGGACGTCAGCGGTGCCACGGCCCAACGGCACTTTCTCACCGTCGTCGGGGCTTTTGGTCCGCGCTGTGGGCCGGCGCAGACACTGCGCCAGCGTTTGGAAGGCGTGCACAGCAATACGAATGTGGACACTCTGCCCATTGAAGTGTTTGCGCAGGTGCGCCAGCAGATGACCGAACAAGGCATTGGCCAGCGCGCTATGGCTGCCTTGCGCCAGACCTCCTACGGTGGCTCGTCGCATTTCAGCTTTGCCCCTTCCAGAGCGGTGCTGAGCGACTATGCCCAGCATTTGGCTAGCCCCGAATTACTGACTTGGGCCGAGTCCGACCTGTTTTGGGACCAAGTCGTGCGCATCGAGGCCGTCAGCGCCGAGCCGGTCTATGACCTAAGCGTGCCCGGCCCGGCCTGCTGGATTGCCAACGACGGCATCGTCACGCACAACTCGGGGGCGATCGAGCAGGATGCAGACATCATCATGTTCATCTACCGAGACGACTACTACAACAAGGACAGCAAAGAGCCCAACGTGGCCGAGATCATCATCGGCAAACAGCGCAATGGCCCGACCGGCACGGTGAAATTGTTCTTCCAGAAGTCGCAAACGCGCTTTGAGAGCTTGGCAATGGGTTCCAGTGACGATTTCTAGCCAAAATGGCCTCTAGCCCTTTAGATACGTGCGCTAGCAGCTATGAATAAAATAGTGATTAGCGTTGGGTAACAGCGTAAAAAAGAGCTGCCCAATGGACAGCTCTTTTGGTTGGCGCGTGCAGCGTTATGGGGTCACAGCACTTCGCTGGCAAAGTCCGCCAGACGCGAGCGCTCGCCGCGCGCCAGCGTGATGTGGCCGCTGTGCGCCCAGCCTTTGAAGCGATCTACGGCAAAGGTCAAGCCCGAGGAGCCTTCGGTCAAATACGGCGTATCGATCTGCGCCAAGTTGCCCATGCAGATGATTTTGGTGCCGGGGCCGGCGCGGGTGATCAGCGTTTTCATCTGCTTGGGCGTTAGGTTTTGCGCCTCGTCGATGATCACGTATTTGTTCATAAACGTGCGCCCGCGCATGAAGTTCATGCTCTTGATTTTGATGCGGCTGCGGATCAGTTCGTTGGTGGCAGCGCGCCCCCATTCGCCGGCGTTGCCGCCGTCGCCCTTGGCCAGAAATTCGAGGTTATCGTCGAGCGCACCCATCCACGGGCCCATTTTTTCTTCCTCGGTGCCGGGCAAAAAGCCGATGTCCTCGCCGACGCTGACGGTGGCGCGGGTCATGATGATTTCGGTGTAGCGGCGCTCGTCCAGCACCTGCGTCAGGCCGGCGGCCAGTGCCATCAGCGTCTTGCCGGTGCCTGCGGTGCCGGCGAGGGTGACGAAGTCGATTTCCGGGTCCATCAGCAGGTTCACCGCAAAGTTTTGCTCGCGGTTGCGCGTGGTGACGCCCCAGACAGCGTTCTTGGCGTGGCCGTAGTCTTTGAGGGTTTTCAGCACCGCCGTTTTGTCGCGGATTTCGCTGACGCGCGCGTACAGGCTGGGCTCGCCAGCGGCTTCAAAGTAGACGAACTGGTTGATCATCAACTGCGGCACGATGGGGCCGCTGATGCGGTAGTAGGTGTGTGCGCCGCTTTGCCAGCTTTCCATCGATTTGCTGTGGCTGCTCCAGAAATCAGCCGGTAGCACCAACATGCCCGAATACAGCAGGTCGTCGTCGGCCAGCACCTTGTCGCTTTGGTAGTCCTCGGCGGGCAGGCCCAAGGCGCGCGCTTTGACACGCATGTTGATGTCTTTGGACACCAGTACCACTTCGCGCCCGGCGTGCTGTTGGCGCAGGGCTTCGACCACGCCCAAAATTTGGTTGTCGGCCTTGCCTTGCGGCAAGCTGCTGGGCAGGCGGTAGTCCAGCGCCGTGGTCTGGAAGAACAGGCAGCCGGTGGCGCTGCGCTGGCCGGTCGAATCGAGCTTCAAACCGCGCGCCATGTCCGCGCCGCTGGTAGCAGCCAGCGCGTCGAGCGAGCGGCTGATTTGGCGGGCGTTGCGGGCGACTTCGGTCATGCCTTTTTTGTGCGCGTCCAGCTCTTCCAGCACGATCATCGGCAGGTAGATGTCGTGCTCTTCAAAGCGAAACAGGCTGGTCGGGTCGTGCAGCAGCACGTTGGTATCGAGTACAAACAGCTTGGGAGGTCTGTCGCTGCGCGCTTTGCGGCTGCGTGCTGGGGTGGCTGCGGTAGCCGGTGCGACTGGCGTGGCTTCTTGCGCTGCGGCAGCGCTGCTGCGGCGTGGTTTAGCGGCAGGCGCGGTTTTGCGCACTGCAGGGCGGGCGGTGGTTTCTGCTAAGGGCGCGGCGGTGGCCGCTTCAGCTATGGCAACAGTTGCGGTCTCGTCTGCCACGGTTTTGCGTGTCTTAGCGGCGACTGCGGCAGTGACGTTGTAGGCTTCTGGCGCCAGTATGGCGGCACGGCGGGTGGGGGCTGGGGGCAGGGGCATGGTGCAAAGGCCTCAGGCTGGATTATTTGGGTGACAAATAGCAAAAAGCCGCATGGTGACCCAGGCGGCTTAGTTGCAAAAATAGAGCAGTGTGCGGCTCAAGGGATAGAGCCATTATGCAGTCACGGATGACAGCGGTTGTACCCTTACAGGGCGGTGGTTTGGGCTCAGGCGGCCTTTTTCAGCGCGTTGAGCGACTTAATCGCCTTGAGCACTTCTTCGACGTGGCCGGGCACTTTCAGGCCGCGCCATTCGTGCGTCAAAATACCTTCCTCGTTAATCAAAAAGGTGCTGCGCTCAATGCCTTTGACCTTTTTGCCGTACATGATTTTGTTTTTCACGACGCCAAACATATGGCACATTTTCTCTTCGGTGTCAGCGACCAGCTCGAATGGCAATTCGAGATTTTGCTTGAATTCATCGTGCGATTTCATGTTGTCGCGCGAAACGCCAAACACTGCAGCGCCCAATTTAACAAAATCTTTGTATTTATCGCGAAATTGCATCGCCTCTGTGGTACACCCGGGGGTATGATCCTTAGGATAGAAATACAAAACCATCACCTGACCGAGGTGCGAAGTATTGGATACTCGCAGTCCGCCAGTAGCGACGGATTCAAATTCGGGAAGTAGTTTGTTGACAACGATCGCCATATAAATTTGGATCTCTCTGGGTAAATTCGTTGAAAATCCGGGGCAAATTGGTTGTTCTTATTCTTCAATTCCGCGGCTGCAACTGGCAATTTTACCCTGAAACACCCCCTCACGTCAAAGCGACGCCCCTTCCAAGACTAAGGCGGCGATAACGTGGCGCCCTTCGCCGGCCAAAATATTGAAGGTTCGGCACGCTGCGTGCGTGTCCATCGACTCGACGCCAATTTGCCGTGCCATCAGCGGCTGTAGCCATTGCGGCTTGGCAAAACGGGTGCGCGCCCCGCTGCCAAAAACCACCAATTCCGCCTCTAGCGGTGCCAGTTGGGCAAAGTGCTCAGGCGTCAAATCTTCAAAGCGTGCGCACGGCCAAGCGATGCGCAGGCCGCGCGAACTCAAAATCACGCTTTCGGTAATTTTCTCGTTGCCAATACCAATCCAGCCGGGGCCGTAACCGGTAATGCTGTGTACTTCGGGAAGGTCGGCGTTGATTTTCATGGCGGCTCGCTGGGTAATGTCATGCGCACAACCCCGGTTTGGGTGGGCGCAATTGTGGTCAAATTATAGGTTTCGCCGTGCTGCTGCCCTGTGGTGGCAACGATTTGGCCTTGACCCTAGCACTGACTGCGCATGAAACCCATCCTCAAATCCGCCAAGCTCGCTAACGTCTGTTATGACATCCGTGGCCCCATCATGGATGCGGCCAAGCAGATGGAGGAGGACGGGCACAAAATCATCAAGCTCAACATCGGCAACTTGGCGGTGTTTGGCTTTGACGCCCCCGAAGAGGTGCAGCAGGACATGATCCGCAACCTGCCCAATTCGGCGGGTTACTCGGACAGCAAAGGCATTTTTGCTGCGCGCAAGGCGGTGATGCACGAGACGCAAAAGCAAGGCGTCAAGGGCGTCACGCTAGAGGATATTTATCTGGGCAACGGTGCCAGCGAGCTGATCGTTATGGCCACCAATGCGCTGCTCGATAACGGCGATGAGCTGCTGCTGCCCTCGCCCGACTACCCGCTGTGGACGGCGGCGGCCAGTTTGTCGGGTGGCACGCCAGTGCATTATTTGTGCGACGAGGCCAATGGCTGGATGCCCAATTTGGACGACATCCGCGCCAAAATCACGCCGCGTACCAAGGGCATCGTCGTCATCAACCCCAACAACCCGACCGGCGCGCTGTACTCCGACGCGCTGCTCAAAGGCATCGTCGCCATTGCCCGCGAACATGGTTTGGTGATTTTTGCCGACGAGGTCTACGACAAGGTGCTCTACGACGGCGCGCGCCACACGCCGCTGGCCAGTTTGTCCACCGACGTGCTGACGCTGACCTTCAATTCGCTCTCCAAGGCCTACCGCTCGTGCGGCTACCGCGCCGGCTGGATGGTGGTCTCGGGCGACAAAAAGCCGGCCAAAGACTACATCGAGGGGCTGAACATGCTCTCGAACATGCGCCTGTGCTCCAACGTGCCGGGCCAGTGGGCGATTCAAACGGCGCTGGGCGGGCACCAAAGCATTGACGAGCTGGTCGGTGAAGGCGGCCGCCTGCGCCTGCAACGCGACTTGGCGCACCAGCTGATCACGCAAATTCCGGGCGTGACCTGCGTCAAGCCGCAAGCGGCGCTGTACATGTTTCCGCGCCTGGATCCCGAGATTTACCCAATCGCTGACGACCAGCAGTTTTTCTTGGAGCTGCTGCAAGAAACCAAGGTGATGCTGGTGCAGGGCACCGGCTTTAACTGGCACGCGCCCGACCACTTTCGCATCGTCTTTTTGCCGCACGAGGGCGACTTGCGCGAGGCGATTCAGCGCGTGGCCGGCTTTTTGGAAAAGTACCGCCGCCGCCACGCCAAGGTGTAATCGCTTTTTTCTTCTATTCACTCATTTTTTAATAGCTGCTAGCGCACGCCCAGCGGGCGTTACAGCCTCTTTTTACTGGTAATTCTGTATGAAATCGATCCAAGTAGGCTTGTTTGGCATTGGCACCGTAGGCAGTGGCGTGTTCAACGTGCTGCAGCGCAATCAAGAAGAAATTTGCCGCCGCGCAGGCCGTGGGATTGAGATCACTATGGTGGCCGACTTGGACGTGGCCCGCGCCCAAA
>JAGNUJ010000097.1 GCA_017987055.1 Giesbergeria sp. | reverse complement strand
GACGCCGTGGTCGCCGTCACCGAAGGCGCGCTGCAATGGCTGAGCCGCGAGGAGCTGCAAGGCATGGTGGCGCACGAGCTAAGCCACCTGCACGAGGGCGATACGCGCCTGAACATGCGCTTGGGCGGCATGGTGTTTGGGCTGGAGCTGGTCTACCACTTTGGCCAAAAAATGCGCGAGCGCCGTGGGCTGGCGTGGTGGTTTGGCTCGGCCATCATGCTGGCCGGTTTTGCTGGCTGGTTGACCGGGCGATTGCTGAAAGCTGCGGTATCGCGCCAGCGCGAATTTTTGGCCGACGCCCGCGCCGTGCAATGGACACGCAGCAAGGACGGCTTGGGCGGCGTTTTGCGCAAAGTGATGGCGCAGCGGCGCAGCACCCCGCAAAGCCACGAGCGCAGCCACCACGGCAACTTATCGCACCCGGCGCTACAGCACTTGCTGCTGGTGGATGCACCGCAGCCCAGCGCGCTGGAACAGCGCTTGGACAGCCACCCGCCGCTCGAAGCGCGGGTGCAGCGCATCTATGGCCGCGCCATGCCGCCGCTGCCACTGACGCCCGTGTCCGATGCGCCCGAGCCGGCTTACGAGCGCGCTGCCGTTGCCGCCGCCGTGGCTGGCGCACCGACTTTGGCATCGCAGGCCGACCCATTTGAGCGCTTTTTGTGAGGGCTAGCGGCGCTCGTCTCTAGGGCGTTGTTGCCCAACTGGTTGCAGCAGCACCAGCAACGCGCCAGCGCCGCCGTCCATCGGGCGCGCTTGCACAAAGGCCAGCACTTCTTTTTTCTGCACCAACCAGCGCTGCACCCGGCCTTTGAGCACCGGCGTTTTGCCGGGCGAACCCAAACCCTTGCCGTGCACCACGCGCACGCAGCGCAGGCCAGTTTTGTGGGCGTGGCGGATGAACTGGCCCAGCGCCTCGCGCGCCTCGTCGGTGCGCAGGCCGTGCAGGTCGAGCTGGCGCTGGATGCTCCAGTGGCCCGAGCGCAGCCGGCGGGTGATCTCCACGCCAATGCCCGGCCGGCGAAAACTCAATTGGTCGTCGGTGTCGAGCAGCGTGCTGACATCAAAGTCATCGCTGATCGATTCGCGCAGCACGCGCTCTTCGTCCAGCCAGTGCTGCATCGGCAGCGGTGGTATCGGCTCGGGCGCGGTGTCAATCAGGTTGCGGCTGCGCAGCGGGGTGATGGCGCCGACCGAGAGGCTAAATAGCTGGCGTTCGGCTTGGCGTTTGGCGGCGGCTTCGCGCTGCGCTTTGGCCAGAGCCTCGGCGCGTTCTTGCTGCTCGCGCAGGTGCTGGGCGACGCTGGACAGGTCTTGCAAATCGTTCAGGCGCAGGCTGGCGCGGCGGGCAGCGGGTGCGCTGCGCCGGGGTTTGGCCGCAGCGCTGGGTGCGCTGGGCGCTGGCGCTGGGCGCTGGCCGAGTTGGCGGCGCGCTTGTTGATGGGCGTAGCGCGCGGCAGCGGCGGCGCGGCGTTGTTGGCGTGGGGTTGCCGTGGCAGGCGGCTCGGGCGCAACCTCTGTCGTGGGTGCGGCATTGGCGCGCAGCAAAGCCGCCGCCAGCGCGCCCGAAAGTGAAGAGAGCGTCATATCAACCCCTGTTCAGCCATCGACAGCGCTTGCCCCGGCGCGACGATGATGTGGTCCAGCACGCGCACATCGATCAGCGCCAGCGTGTTTTTCAGCGCTTGCGTCAGCGCCTCGTCGGCGCGGCTGGGTTGCACGCTGCCGCTGGGGTGGTTGTGCGCCAGCACCACCGCAGCGGCGTGGTGGTGCAGGGCGCGCAGCACCACTTCGCGCGGATAGACGCTGGTTTGCGTCAGCGTGCCGCGAAACATTTCTTCGAGCGCCAGCAGCCGGTGCTGGCTGTCTAAAAACAGCACGGCAAACACTTCGTGCCCCTTGTGCGCCAAATGCAGTTGCAGGTATTGCTTGACGGCGTCGGGCGAATCAAACGCTTCGCGCGTGCGCAGTTGCTGCGCCAGCGCCCGCCGCGCCAGTTCCATCACCGCGATTAGCTCGGCGCACTTGGCTGGACCTAGCCCTTTGATGCGCGACAAATCAGCGCTGCTGGCTTGCAGCAAACCAGCAATGCCGCCAAAACCGCCCGAGCCATCCTTGGCCGGCGCGTCCAGCAACTCTTGCGCCAGTTGCAGCACGCCTTTGCCCACGATGCCAGTGCGTAGCAAGATGGCCAGCAGCTCGGCATCGGCCAGCGCTTGCGCGCCGCGCGCCAGTAGCTTTTCGCGCGGCTGCGCGTCAGTGGGAAGGTCTTTCAGGGACATGGTGGGGCATGGTGGGGCAGGGGCAAAAGTCCAGCCATAAAATGGCGCGAGTTTATAGAGGCATCCATGACAACTGTTCAACCGGGTTCATTTCTTACCTTGCATTACCGACTGGCGGGCCCCGCTGGCGACGTGATCAACACTTTTAACGACAAACCGGCCACGCTGACGCTGGGCAACAGCGAGCTGTCACCGGCGCTAGAGCAGCGCCTGCTGGGCATGGAAGAGGGCGCGCGCGCCAGTTTTGAGCTGGCCGCTGGCGAGGCCTTTGGCCCGCGCAACGCCGAAATGCAGCAGTGGGTGGCGCGCCAAATGCTCAACGCGCTGGGCGATCCCGACGAGCAATACGCCATCGGCGACGTCGCCACCTTCCCCACGCCCGACGGCCAAGGCAGCTACGCCGGCACGGTGATCGAGGTGCGCGCCGAGGACGGTGCCGTGCGTTTTGACTTCAACCACCCGCTGGCCGGCCAGCCGGTGACGTTTGAGGTCGAAGTGATTGGCGCGCTGTGAAGTTGCCGCAAGAAGTTTTGCTGGCCGCGCCGCGCGGCTTTTGCGCCGGTGTCGATAGAGCGATTGAGATCGTTGAGCGCGCCCTCGAAAAATTTGGCGCGCCGATTTATGTGCGCCACGAAATCGTCCACAACACCTACGTCGTCAACGACCTCAAAGCCAAGGGCGCGATTTTTATTGAAGCGCTCGACGACGTGCCACCGGGCGCGACGCTGGTGTTCAGCGCCCACGGCGTCAGCAAAGCGGTGCAAACCGAGGCCAAGGCGCGCGGCTTTAGCATCTTTGATGCGACTTGCCCGCTGGTCACCAAAGTCCACGTCGAAGTCGCCAAGCTGGCGCACGAGGGCTACGAATTCATCATGATTGGCCACAAAGGCCACCCCGAGGTCGAAGGCACGATGGGCCAGCTCGACCACGGCATTCACTTGGTCGAAGATGTGGCCGGCGTCGCCAGCGTGCAGCCGCTGCAAACCGAGCGGCTGGCGGTGGTGACGCAAACCACGCTCAGCGTCGACGATGCGGCCGAGATCATGGCGGCAGTGCGCCAGCGCTTTCCCAGCGTGCGCGAGCCCAAGCAGCAAGACATTTGCTACGCCACGCAAAACCGCCAAGATGCGGTGAAGCTGCTCAGCCCACAGGTGGATTTGCTCATCGTGGTGGGCAGCCCGACCAGCTCCAACAGCAACCGCCTGCGCGAGCTGGCCGCCAAGCTGGGCACCACGGCCTACATGGTCGATAACGCCGACGAGCTGCGCCCCGAATGGTTTACCGGCACCGCCCGCGTCGGCCTGACGGCGGGTGCATCCGCCCCCGAAATCTTGGTGCGCCAAGTGATTGAGCGCATCAAAGCGCTGGGCGCCGTCTCGGTGCGCACGATGGACGGCATCGAAGAAACCATCAAATTTCCGCTGCCCAAGGGACTCAAAATCGACACCGCCACTGGGCTGGAGCTGTCGCAGCGCCGCCCTGAAACTGGCAGCGCTGGCCATTAAATACTGCACTATTGATAGCTGCTAGCGCTTGTATCTAAAGGGCTAGAGGCCGATTTGACTGTTATTTTGGCGCATTTCGACGCCGCTCGGCATAACCAACCACCGGGCGACCGCCGCTCCAAATATCCAGCGGCGGGTCAGCGGCCAAGGCGTGCAAGATGTCGTTGCGCGAGATAAAACCCGACAGTGCGCCAAATTCGTCCGTCACCGGCAGCCCCGGCAAATCGGTATCGAGCAGCACGCGGGCGACGCGGCGCAAATCGGTGTCGATTGACACCGTCGGCACCGGGCTGACCATTACGTCCGAGACCGGGCGCTGTGCCAGCTCGATGGCCGCTTGGATAGCGCCCGGCTCGGGCAGCAAATCCAGCGGTGCCATGTCGGCGCGCAGCAGCATACCAATCACCAAGCCCATCGCATTGAGCACCGGCGCTTGCGCTACTTGGTGCTGCGCCAGCGTGTGCCACGCGTCGTTGACGCAGACGTCGGGCGGCACCGTGAGCACGCCGGTGCTCATCACATCGCGCACGCGGGTCAGTGGCTGGCGCTCGGGCTGTAGGCTTTGCGCGGTGTTGGCGTAGGCCGAGACGGCGTCTTGCGCGCGTGGGCTGATGCGCTGGGGTGCCGCGTGGGACGGCGCTAGCGGCACCTGCACCGGCTCGTCTTGTGGCAAACCCACACCGCGCGTGTGCAGCGCCTGTGTGCGCGCCACTCGGCGCACCGGTGCCACTTTGGCCAGCGAGTCGGGCCCGCCGCGAAACATCTGCCCCATCGGGCCAAAAACAAAAAACATAGCGGTACGCCTTTGCCAGGTGTGGTGTTTGTGTGAGGTTCGCGCCAATATCAGCGCCGGTGCTTGGCATGGTAGCGCCGGCGCTGCGGGCCGCGCCCCCTAAAATCGCGCCATGCTTGACATCCTCCTTCTCCGCAAAGACCTCGACACCGCCATCGCGCGCTTGCAGGCCCGTAAAAATCCCCAGCCTTATCTGGACGTGCCGGCCTTCCAAGCCTTGGAAGCCGAGCGCAAAACGCTGCAAACCCGCACCGAAGAGTTGCAGGCGCAGCGCAACCAGCTGTCCAAGCAAATTGGTATGTTGATGGGCAAGGGCGACAAAGACGGCGCTGAAGCCGCCAAAGCGCAAGTGGCCGCCTCTAAAGTCGAATTGGAGCAATCGGCCACGCGCTTGGAACAAATTCAGAGCGAAATACAAACCCTGCTGCTGGCCGTACCCAACCTGCCGCACGCCAGTGTGCCGCTCGGTGCCAGCGAAGACGACAACGTCGAAGTGCGCCGCTGGGGCACGCAGCCCACGTTTAGCTTCGAGCCGAAAGACCACGTCGATGTCGGCACGCCGCTGGGGCTGGACTTTGACATGGGCGTTAAGCTGTCGGGCTCGCGCTTTACGGTGATGAAGGGCGGCATCGCCCGGATGCACCGCGCGCTGAGCCAGTTCATGCTCGACCTGCAAACCGAGGAGCACGGCTACACCGAGTGCTACGTGCCCTACGCCGTCAACGTCGATTCGCTCCAAGGCACCGGCCAGCTGCCCAAGTTCGAGGGCGACTTGTTCGCCGCCAAAAAAGGCGGCCAAGACGGCGAGCCAGCGCCCGACCACGCTGCGCTGTACCTGATTCCTACCAGCGAAGTGCCGCTGACCAACTTTGTCCGCGACGTGGTGGTGTCAGAAGCCGAGTTGCCGATCAAGCTGACCGCGCACACGCCTTGCTTTCGCTCCGAAGCCGGCAGCTACGGGCGCGATACGCGCGGCATGATCCGCCAGCACCAGTTCGATAAGGTGGAGATGGTGCAAATCGTGCATCCCGAGAAAAGCTACGCCGCGCTGGAAGAAATGACGGGCCACGCTGAAGCGGTGCTGCAAAAACTCGGCCTGCCCTACCGCGTGATGAGCCTGTGCACCAGCGACATGGGCTTTGGCGCGGCCAAGACCTACGACCTCGAAGTGTGGTTGCCCGGTCAGAACAACTACCGCGAAATCAGCTCGATCAGCAACTGCGAAGCTTTCCAGTCGCGCCGCCTGCAAGCGCGCTTCAAGAACGCGCAGGGCAAAAACGAGCTGGTACACACGCTGAACGGCTCAGGTCTGGCGGTGGGCCGCACGCTGGTGGCAGTGCTGGAAAACTACCAGCAAGCCGATGGCAGCGTCACCGTGCCCGAGGCGCTGCGCCCCTACATGGGCGGGATTGAGGTTTTGAC
>JAGNUJ010000096.1 GCA_017987055.1 Giesbergeria sp. | reverse complement strand
GCACCACATAGGCATAACGCCGCGCCGTGGCACTGGCGCGGGCGTGGAACTCGTGCGGCACGGCTTGCGCCCACTGCACGGCAATCGGGCTGGGCAAAAAGGCGTTGGTGCCGCGCACCCACGAGGCCGGCGTGCGCTCGATAGCGGTGTCGAAATGGACGACTTGCATCAGGCCGTGGACGCCCGCATCAGTGCGGCCGGCGCACAGTGTGCTGATTGGTTGGGTGGCAAATTGGCCCAGCGCAGCTTCTAGGTGGTCTTGGATGGTGTTGCCGCAGGACTGGCTTTGCCAGCCGTGGTAAGTGCTGCCGTTGTAGCTGATACCCAAGGCAATTCGGTGTGTCATAGGGAGCAAAAAATGCGGGGGAAAATGCACGACGGCGCCTGTGGGGCGCCGTCGTAGTCTGCAAAGCAGGTGGGAGTTATGGGCCTCAGTCCAACTCAGACAGCAGGCGCTGCGCCTTTGCCTTGAGTTCGCCAGACGATTCGGCAATCACTTCTTCAATCAGCGTGCGCGCACCGTCGCTGTCGCCAATGGTGTTGAACTCTTGCGCCAGCGCCAGCTTAGTGGCCAGCGGGTCGTCCGAGAGTTGCGGCGGCGGTGGCACGGCGTTTTTGTCGTCAGACTCGGGCACATCCAAGTTCAGCGACAAGTCATCCATGTTGAATTCCATCATGCCGGACTCGGGCAGGACGAAGGCCTCCTCTGCGGCTGCTGGCGCTACCGGTGCAGCGGCTTGAGCGCTGCCGGCGGGCATGTCCAGTTCTGGCAGTTGCAGCTCAGGCATGTCCATCGAGAAGTCCAGTCCGCCCATGGTATCTGGCTCAGGCTCTGGGATTGGCGCAGATGGAGGCTGTTGTGCAGGCGCGGTCGGTGGTGGTGGGTTGCTCCACGATGGCTCTTTGGGCGCACTGCCAAAGTCCAGCGCGGGCAGATCCAGGTCGCTGTCGATGTCTATCGACTCAGATTCAGCAGCAGCGGCCGCTTTGGCGGCTTCGGCAAAGCTGGTGGCTGCGGCAGGAGGTACGGTGCGCAGCCCGTCGTTGAGCGTCTCTATATCAAAATCCAGAGGCGCGTCATCGTCGTCTTCCATTGCTGCTTGCACTGCCAGCGCGCTGGCCAGACCAATGTCGGTGGTGGCCGCTGCCGCTGTCGCTGTCGTGTTATCAGCGCTATTGGTTTTGCCTGCGCTGTCGGTGTGCTCCGCACTGGCTTGGTAGAGCGGGTTGGCGGGGTCGAGTTCGCGTCCCAAATCGGCCACGCGTGCCCAGTCTGGACCCGTGCCTTGGGTGTGTTGTTGCAGATCTTGCGCGGTAGCTTCCAAGGCTTTGCGGTCTTGGCGCTTAGCGTAAATTTCGGCCAGCTTGACGTAGACCGAAAGGCGCTCTGGATTGTGGCGCAGCGCTTCTTTCAGGATTTCTTCGGCCTGTAAGTCGCGGCCATAGGCCAGATAGACATCGGCCTCGGCGACTGGGTCGACATCGCCGCCAGCATCGAGTTGGCTGGTGGTAAAGGCCAGCGACGAGCCACCGGTGGTGGTGTCGTTGCCAGCGGTATCTACGCGTTGGCCGCCACTGCCGCCAAAGAATGAGTCGGGGTTGGCTCGGCTGTCTAAAAATGAGCTGTCCAGAGGTGCTTTGTTGCGGCGTTGTTGCACTACGCGGTAGCCACCGTAGCCCAGCAGCAGTGCCAACAGACCCAGACCCGCCAGCGGTACGGCTGGATCTTCCATCAGTTCTGACAGAAAACTGGGCTCGGGTTGGGGTTCTGGTTTCGGGGTGGGCTTGGCCGGTGGCGGCGCGATCGCTACGACTGCGGGTGCCTCTGCGGGTGGCTTGGCGGGTGCGTCGGCGTCTGCGCCTTCGGCAGCCTCAGGTGTGTCGCTGGCCGTAGTGGCAGTGGTGGTGATGTTTTCAGGTTCGGCGTTTGCGGGTGTCTTGGGCGTTTCGGGAATTGCCGGTTTGTTGGCCTCAGCGCTCACCGCTGGGACTGCTGGTGGCGAGACCTTGACCGGCGATGCTGCTGGCACAGCGATACCTGGCGCAGCGGCAGCACCGGTGCCGCTGGCGACGCTAGCCGCGGCTGATGTCGCGCTGAGTTTTTTGAGATCCTCGATGTTTTTCGCTATCTCTTGCGCGCGTGCCGCCGCCTCGTTGGCTTGCTTGCGCTGTGCCAGTTGCTCTTCGGTGGACTTTTGGCCTTTCAGCGCGCCTTTGGACAGAGTGAGTTTGTCCGGCGCGACAGCAGCAGTGCGTTTGTCGTCAGTTTGGGTTTGCACGGTGCCTTGGGCGACGCGCTCGGCAGCGGCTTGCTGGGTGACGGGCGCTGCACCTGCCAGTTTGCGGCGGAACTCGTTGAAGTCGCGGCTTTGCAGTGCGATGATTTTGCGCGCCTCACCAGTGGAGGTGGACAGTGCCGCATCAGCGCTAGGCAGCTGCAAAACGGCACCTGCTTTGATGCGGTTGATGTTGCCTTGGATGAACGCCTCGGGGTTGCTGCGCAACAACGCGACCAGCATCTGGTCGAGCGAGACGCTGCCGGGGCGGTGTGCCGTAGCGATGCGCCCAGCCGTTTCGCCGCGCTTGACGGTGATGCTGTCTTTTGAGGAGGTGCTGGCGGCGCGTGCTGGAGCTGGAGCTGGAGCTGGAGCTGGAGCAGTTTCTGCCGGAGTTGGGCGTGGCGGCCTTGGCGCTGCTGCGCGCACGGCCGCAGCACGTTCTGCAGCGGAAATTTCAGGCGCTGCAACGGAGGTGGGTGCAGATGTAGGAGCGGCTGGTGCAGGTGCCAGTGCCGAGTCTGGCGTGGGAAGGGGCTTAGGCGCGGCGCTGGGGCTTGGTGCAGCGGTTTGTGCCGAGGCGGTCACCGTCGCTGGCGTGCGGCGCAGTGAGGGCGGATCAAACAGCATGGTGTAACTGCGCGTGATCTGGCCGGCGCTCCAGCGTGCGTCCACCACCAAGTCAACAAATGGGTCATTCACTGGGCTGCTGCCACTTAGGCGCAGCACGCTGCGGCCATCGGGGCGGCGGTGCAGCTTCATGCGCACTTGGTTGGCAATGGAAGAGTACTCCATGCCCTGCGCGCGAAATACGTCGGCAGAGGCGGTGCTGGCTTCAAGCGACTCGGCCTCGGCTGTGGTGATTTGGGGTAGATCAATTTCGGCGCGCAACGGTTCGCCCAGCGCAGACTGCACGGTGATGGGGCCTAGCGCCAGCGCTGCTGCGTCGGGCGTATAGAAACCCACCAAGACTGCGGCGGCTGTGGCCAGCGCAGAGTATTTCCAACTGTGGATAGATGCCATGACTGGATGGGGTTTTACGGCTCGATTGAGCAGCCTGTTGTTGTTTTTCATGTATGTGCCTGCTCCGCTCCGGCTTGAGAAAAAGTGCAAAAAGCACCATAGCAGTAATGTTTTAGGGTTACAAGCTTGCGCGCTGCCTAAACTTTCAGGGGTTACGCAACGTCACCTTTAGACCAAAGAGTTGTTGTCCAACGACAACGCGCGGTAACTAGGTGTTGCCAAGAAAGTCGCTCTCTTGCACCAAGGTATAACGCGCGCCGCCCCTTGCAGGACGGCGCGCGCTCATGGGTAGATCAGAGTTTAGGCGCTGAGCAAAATGCGCAACATACGGCGCAGCGGCTCGGCTGCGCCCCACAGCAATTGATCGCCGACGGTGAAGGCACCGACATATTCCGGCCCCATGGCCAGCTTGCGGATACGACCCACCGGTATGGTCATGGTGCCGGTGACGGCGACGGGCGTTAGGTCTTGGATGGTGGCTTCGCGCGTGTTGGGCACCACTTTGACCCACTGGTTATCGGCAGCAATCATGGCTTCGATGTCGGCCACGGGCACGTCTTTTTTGAGTTTGAAAGTCAGCGCTTGGCTGTGGCAGCGCATGGCGCCCACGCGCACGCAAAAGCCATCGACCGGCACGGCGCTGGTGCCAAAGCCTTCGCCCTGGCCCAAAATTTTGTTGGTCTCGGCCATGCCTTTCCATTCTTCTTTGGACTGGCCGTTGCCCAAGTCTTTGTCGATCCACGGAATCAGCGAGCCGCCCAGTGGCACGCCAAAGTTGGCGGTCTCGGCGCTGCTGAGGCTGCGCTGTTTGGCGATGACTTTGCGATCGATTTCCAAAATAGCGCTTTTTGGGTCGTCCAGCAGGGCTTTGACTTCGGCGTTGAGCGTGCCGTACTGCGTCAGCAGCTCGCGCATATGTTGCGCGCCGCCACCGCTGGCGGCTTGGTAGGTTTGCGTGCTCATCCACTCGACCAAACCGGCCTTGTAGAGCGCGCCCACGCCAATCAACATGCAGCTGACGGTGCAGTTACCGCCCACCCAGTTTTTGCCGCCCTTGGCCAGTGCGTTTTGGATGACCGGCATGTTGACCGGATCGAGCACGATGACCGCGTCGTCGTTCATGCGCAGCGTGGAGGCGGCATCAATCCAGTGGCCGTTCCAGCCGGCTGCGCGCAGCTTGGGGAAAACTTCCGAGGTGTAGTCACCGCCCTGAGCGGTGATGATGATGTCGCAGCGCTTTAAGGCGTCGATGTCGAACGCGTCTTGCAGCGTGGTTTCATTTTTGGCCATCGCTGGGGCTTTGCCGCCGGCGTTGGAGGTGGAGAAGAACAATGGCTCAATCAGGTCGAAGTCTTTTTCTTCGGCCATGCGATCCATCAACACCGAGCCGACCATGCCGCGCCAGCCGACCAAACCTACTAACTTGCTCATTTTTAACGCCTCTTCTAGTTGAAAAAACAGTGCCCGACCGGGTCTGTCTGCCCGGCTCGTCTGGCCAGGAAGGGCGCACGACGAACCAAGCTGGATCAGCCCTTAATGGTGGTCGTGGTAGTGGTGCTGTTTGCGCGCGCAGCCGCAAGTGCCACAGCGGCAAGGCCGAGGTTCAAAGGGAACGAAAGGGCGGCAAACATGGGCTGCGATTGTAGCGGAGAGCGGCTTGGGCGCAGCTTGCAACACGATGGCACCATCTACAAGACTGTGGTGACAAAGCAAGTTGCTTATAGTTACTTTGCCTAGGCCATTTAGATTCTCATCTTGGTTGTCAGGCACTACGTAACCACTGGTACTTTCAAGATGCAACCAAAACTCGCCCTCTACACCGCTATCGCAGCCCTGTTCTTGGCAAAAAACGCTCTGGCACAAACAACTACACCCCCGATCCAAACGGTAGGAGAACGGGTTTACAAAACTGTTTGTATCGCTTGCCATGATTCAGGTGTTGCCCAAGCGCCCAAATTTGGCGATCAGGCTGCATGGGCTCCTCTGATCGCCGAAGGCCAGGGGGTGCTTACCGGACATGCTTGGGTGGGCGTGCGCGCCATGCCTGCGCGCGGCGGCAGCACCGAAATCAATTTGCAAGATTTTTCGAAGGCGGTGGCCTACATCGTCAGGAATGCGGGCGGCGACTGGAAAGATCCAGACCCTGCAATGATGAAAAAAATCGTCATGGAGGCAGACGAGCGCCTCATTGAGGCCATTAAAGAGCAGCAAGCCATGCAGCGCGAACTGCACAAATTGGCCGAGTAAACAGCGCGCCAACCGGCGCTTCCCCCTTTTGCTGTCGACCACAACAGCCCCTGCCGACGCTGCGCGAGATTGCCGCGCAACGCCGGGAGCTTTGCGCGGGCTTTGAGGGCTTACCCCAGCGCCTTCACCACTGCATCGCCCATTTGCACCGTGCTGACTTTTGTCGTGCCGGCGCTGTAAATGTCGGGCGTGCGCAAACCTTGCGCCAGCACCGCTTGCACCGCATTCTCAATACGCTGCGCGGCCGCTTCTTGGTTGAGCGAGAAGCGCAGCATCATCGCGGCGCTCAGGATGGTGGCCAGCGGGTTGGCAATGCTTTGGCCAGCAATGTCGGGGGCGCTGCCGTGGCTGGGCTCGTACAGGCCTTGGTTTTTGCTGTTGAGGCTGGCCGACGGCAACATGCCGATCGAGCCGGTCAGCATCGAGGCTTCGTCCGAGAGGATGTCGCCAAACATGTTGCCGGTGACGATGACGTCAAACTT
>JAGNUJ010000021.1:5937-17811 GCA_017987055.1 Giesbergeria sp. | reverse complement strand
GGGTACGGCGGGCTGGGTGTTTTGGTGTGCGGCCAAGGCACCGCTGGGTGCCTTGCCTGCACAGGTGTGGAGCTTAACGCTTGTCGAGTGGCTGCACGTCGCGTGTGGTTGAGCCAACAAACAGCTGGCGTGGACGGCCGATTTTGTACTCGGGGTCGGCAATCATTTCGTTCAACTGGGCAATCCAGCCGACGGTGCGGGCCAGCGCAAAGATGCCGGTGAACAGTTTCACCGGAATGCCCATAGCGCGCTGCACGATGCCGGAGTAGAAGTCAACGTTGGGGTAGAGCTTGCGCGAGACGAAGTACTCGTCTTCCAGTGCAATGCGCTCGACTTCCTTGGCCAGCTTGAACAGCGGGTCGTTTTCCAAGCCCAGCTCGGCCAGCACTTCGTTGCAGGTTTCTTGCATCAGCGTGGCGCGTGGGTCGTAGTTTTTGTAGACGCGGTGGCCAAAACCCATCAGCTTGACGCCGGAGTTCTTGTCTTTGACCTTTTCCATGAACTCGCCGACTTTGTCGATGCCGCCGCTGGCTTGGATTTCTTCCAGCATGTTCAGGCAGGCTTCGTTGGCACCGCCGTGGGCAGGACCCCACAGGCAAGCGACGCCGGCAGCAATCGCCGCAAACGGGTTGGTGCCCGAGGAGCCGCACAGGCGCACCGTCGAGGTCGAGGCGTTTTGCTCGTGGTCGGCGTGCAGGATGAAGATGCGGTCGAGGGCGCGTTCCAGCACGGGGTTGACCACGTACTCTTCGCACGGCGTCGCAAACATCATGCGCAGGAAGTTGCCGGCGTAGGACAGGTCGTTGCGTGGGTACACATAAGGCTCGCCCTTGCCGTATTTGTAGGCCATCGCCACCAGCGTTGGCATTTTGGAGATCAAGCGGATCGCAGCGATTTCACGGTGCTGCGGGTTGTTGATGTCGGTGCTGTCGTGGTAGAAGGCCGACATCGCGCCGACCAAGCCAGTCAGCACCGCCATTGGGTGCGCATCACGGCGAAAGCCGCGCAGGAAGAACTGCATCTGCTCGTTGACCATGGTGTGCTTGAGCACCATTTTGTGGAACTCGCCGCGCTGGTCTGCGTTGGGCAGTTCGCCGTTGAGCAGCAGGTAGCAGGTGTCAAGGTAGTCGCACTGCGTGGCCAATTGCTCAATCGGGTAACCACGGTAGAGCAGCTCGCCCTTGTCGCCGTCGATGTAGGTGATGGCCGACTGGCACGAGGCTGTCGAGAGAAAGCCCGGGTCGTAGGTGAACAGACCCGTTTGTCCATACAGCTTGCGGATATCGATGACGTCCGGGCCAATGGTGCCGTGGTACATCGGCATTTCCACACTGGGGCTGCCATTGCTAAATGACAGGGTGGCTTTGTTGTCAGCTAACTTCATTGCTACTTTCCTTGGGTAGGTTTCCGATGGTCGATGGGGTGGCGGCTGCGTTTTCAATTGAACTGCGCGCCTTGGCAACCTCTGGGCGCAGTAGGGTGAGCATTTCACGCACGTCTTCGGTGTCCAGCGCGTCTTGCGGCTCCTTGCGCCGCAGCAGCAAGTCGAGCAAGTCATGGTCACCAAGATCCATCAACTCCAATAAGGCGTTGGCATGGCGCTCGGTGAGCTGAAATTCGTAACGGGCGAAAAATTCTTTGATGAAAAGATCGTTTTCCAGCAAGCCGCGCCGGCAGCGCCAGTGCAGCTTGCTGCGTGCGCGCTCATCGAGCAGCGGCGAGGCCGCTGTATCGGCAGGGTGCGGGGTAGGGCCCATGGTGGTGTATGCGCGTTTTGGGTGTCTAGATGGTGCGCCGCACCATTAACTCTTTGATTTTGCCGATAGCGCGTGTCGGATTCAGACCCTTGGGGCACACGTCCACGCAGTTCATGATCGAGTGGCAGCGGAAGAGGCGGTACGGGTCTTCCAAGTTGTCCAGACGCTCACCGGTGGCTTCGTCGCGGCTGTCGGCCAAGAAGCGGTAGGCCTGCAGCAAGCCAGCGGGGCCGACGAACTTGTCGGGGTTCCACCAGAAGCTGGGGCAGGATGTCGAGCAGCTGGCACACAAGATGCACTCGTACAGGCCGTCCAGCTCTTCGCGCTGTTCAGGCGACTGTAGGCGCTCAGTCTCGGGCGGCAGGCTGTCGTTGATCAGGTAGGGCTTGATCGAGTTGTATTGCTTGAAGAACTGCGTCATATCGACGATCAAGTCGCGAATGACCGGCAAACCAGGCAGAGGCTTTAAGGTGATGATGCCGGGCAGCGTGTTCATGTTGGTCAAGCAGGCCAGACCATTTTTGCCGTTGATGTTCATGGCGTCCGAGCCGCAAACACCTTCGCGGCAGGAGCGGCGGAATGACAGGGCGGGGTCTTGGGCTTTGAGCTTGACCAGTGCGTCCAGCAACATGCGTTCGTGGCCGTCGAGTTCAACCTCGATGGTTTGCATGTAGGGCTTGGCGTCTTTGTCCGGATCGTAGCGGTAGATTTGGAATGTGCGTTTCATGTGGCTTCTCTCGTGGGGCGACTTGGTTAGAACGTCCGAACCTTGGGGGGAATGCTGTCTACGGTCAGTGGCTTGAGAGTCACTGGCTTATAGGTCAGGCTGTTGTTTGCGCTGTGCCACAGGGTGTGCTTGAGCCAGTTGACGTCATCGCGCCCCAGTGGTGCGGTCGGGTGGTCAGCCGGGTGCTCGTAGTCGTACACCGTGTGCGCACCGCGGCATTCGCGCCGAGCTGCGGCTGAGACCATGGTGGCCTGCGCCACTTCGATCAGGTTGTCCACTTCCAGTGCTTCGATGCGTGCAGTGTTGAACACTTTGGACTTGTCCTTGAGCGTGACGCTGGCGACGCGCTCACGCAGTGCAGCAATCTTGACCACGCCTTCGTCCATGCTGGCTTGAGTGCGGAATACGCCGGCGTGCTGCTGCATGGTGCTGCGGATATCGCCCGCAATATCTTGCGAGTAGGTGCCAGAAGTAGATTTTTCGAGTTGATTCAAGCGCTCCAGAGTGCGCTCTGCCGCATCTTTGGGCAGCGGCTTGTGCTCTTTGTGCTTGTTGTTGAACTCGACAATGTGGCGGCCAGCAGCCTTGCCAAATACCAGCAGGTCTAGCAGCGAATTGGTACCCAAACGGTTGGCGCCATGCACGCTGACCGCCGAGCATTCGCCGACCGCATACAGGCCATTGACCACTTGGTTGCTGGTGCCATCGTGGGTGACGACCTGGCCGTGGATGTTGGTCGGCACGCCGCCCATTTGGTAGTGGATGGTCGGCACCACCGGAATTGGCTCGCGCGTGATATCGACGTTGGCGAAGTTGACGCCAATTTCATACACCGATGGCAGGCGCTTGTGGATGGTGTCCGCGCCGAGGTGGTCGAGCTTGAGCAGCACGTAGTCTTTGTTCGGGCCGCAACCACGGCCTTCCTTGATTTCTTGGTCCATCGAGCGTGACACGAAGTCGCGCGGAGCCAGGTCTTTCAAGGTGGGCGCGTAGCGCTCCATGAAACGCTCGCCATTGCTGTTGAGCAAGATGGCGCCTTCGCCGCGGCAGCCTTCGGTCAGCAACACGCCCGCGCCGGCCACGCCGGTGGGGTGGAATTGCCAGAACTCCATGTCTTGCAGCGGAATGCCCGCGCGTGCGGCCATACCCAAGCCGTCGCCGGTGTTGATGAAGGCGTTGGTCGAGGCGGCAAAAATGCGGCCAGCACCACCGGTGGCCAGCAGCACGGTTTTGGCTTCGAGGATGTACAGGTCGCCGGTTTCCATTTCCAGCGCGGTTACGCCGACGACGTCGCCGTCTTCGTCGCGGATCAGGTCGAGTGCCATCCATTCAACGAAGAAGTTGGTCTTGGCCTTGACGTTTTGCTGGTACAGCGTGTGCAGCATGGCGTGACCGGTGCGGTCAGCGGCGGCGCAGGCGCGTTGCACGGCTTTTTCGCCGTAGTTGGCGGTGTGGCCGCCAAACGGGCGCTGGTAAATGGTGCCGTCGGCGTTGCGGTCAAACGGCATGCCGAAGTGTTCCAGCTCATACACCACTTTGGGTGCTTCGCGGCACATGAATTCGACCGCGTCTTGGTCGCTCAACCAGTCGCCACCTTTGATGGTGTCGTAGAAGTGGTAGTGCCAGTTGTCCTCGCTCATGTTGCCCAGCGAGGCGCTTACACCGCCTTGCGCTGCCACGGTGTGCGAGCGGGTGGGGAACACTTTGGATAACGAGGCCACGTTCAGGCCAGCGCGGGACAGTTCGAGGGCAGCGCGCATGCCGGAACCGCCGGCGCCGATGATGACGACGTCGAACTTGCGCTTGGAAATATTGGCGTTGGTGTAGCTCATGGATTAACCTTTGTTCGCAAAATGTGAAGTAGGAATTACAGGCGCCACAAGACCTGTACCGCCCAGCCGCTACAGCAGACCAGCCAGACGATGGTAAAAACCTGTAGCAACAAGCGCGTGCCGACCGCTTGGACGTAGTCCATCCACACGTTGCGCATACCGACCCACGCGTGGACGGCTAGTGACACGATGACTGCAAAGGTCAGCGCCTTCATCCATTGCGGTGCAAAAATACTGGCCCACAAGTCGTAGCCAATAGGGCCGCTAGACAGCAGTAGGCGTGCCAGCAGCAAAATAGTAAACAGTGCCATCAGCGCAGCTGTAACGCGCTGGCTAAGCCAATCACGCACACCATAGTGCGCACCTACGACAAGGCGCGCGGAGCCATAATTTTGAGCCATAGTGTTTTTTTCCTAATCAATAAAAATGAAGACTGAGCCGGGCTCAGTACACGCCGAAAAGCTTCAAACCGAGCACCAAGGTCAGGCTCAGACTCACAACGTAAACCGTAGCGGCAGACTTGCGGCCAAAGTCTTTGGTGACGGCTGCGTGATTCATATCCATGAACAGGTGGCGCATGCCAGCAGCGAAGTGGTGCAGATAAGCCCAGATCAGCGCCAATGTCATCAATTTGACAAACCAGCCCGGCAGAATGCCCAAGTGGCTGTTAAATGCAGCTTTGAAGGTGCCAAACGATATTTCAGACGACAGCGAGGTGTCGAGCATCCAGACAATAAAAGGCAGCAATAAAAACAAAATTACACCACTCGCGCGGTGCATCCCCGATACCAGCGCTGCCAGTGGCCATCGATAGCCGGGCAGGTCGGACAATGCGTTGATATTGCGAAATTCAGGCCGCTTTTTGGCTATCTCGGTCATGGCAAGTGCTTTCGTGGATGTAACTGTTGTGTAACTAATGCGTCGATGCAATGCAAAATTTTATTGCATTGCAACAAATCGGCGCGCGACTCGGGGGACATTCTCGTTTTTTTGTGCCTGCTAGGCCAGCGCATTGTCAGGGTTTGTGGCTATTTTCAATTTAATTCGTTGCGGTAGTGGTGCGTGTCAGTGCGGTACAGACCGCGGCGCAATTCCATAGGGACGTCGTTGTAGGTATAAGCAAGGCGTTCGACACTCAGTAGTGGTGTGGCGGGCGTCACATTCAGCAGTGCTGCCTGTTGTGCATCGGGCAATACTGCGCGAATTTTTTCTTCAGCGCGCACCATGCGTACGCCAAAGTCCATCTCTAGCATGGCGTAGGTCGGGCCAGGGTAGTTGGCCATATGGGCTGCGCTTAAGCCTTTGAAGGCTTGGCCTGGCAGCCAAATTTCTTCCAAGATGGTTGGCACACTTTGAAACGACAGCACGCGGTGCGCCTGAATCACCGATTCGCCCGTGCGTAGACCCAAGACCCGCGCTACATCGGCTGGCGAGCGTATCTGTTTGCAGCTAATGATGTGGCGCTCGGCGGGGCCTTCGACGCTGGCGTCGCCGTTGTCGGGCAGCAAGCGCAAAAACCGATACTGCACTTGGTCTTCGGCGTGAGTGGCAACAAATGTGCCCTTACCTTGGCGGCGTATCACTAGATTTTCTGCAGCTAAGTCGTCAATCGCCTTGCGCACTGTGCCTTGGCTGACGCGAAAACGCGCTGCCAAATCAATCTCACTGGGAATAGCTTCGCCCGGCTTCCATTCGCCCGATTGCAGGCTTTGCAAAATTAAGCCTTTGATTTGTTGGTACAGCGGGCTAAAGGCAGGTGCTGGCAAGCCCACCGTGCCAGACGGCGATGCAGGAAAGTCAGCAGCAGGAGAAGAGGAGTGTGTGGAGGACATTGGGGGCAGCGCAATATGAGCTTTGCCGAAGTGCGCAAACAGCATCAAAAGCCGGCCAATCATATCTTATATAAGACATAAGACAAATTGACGAAACACTGATTTCAGGTAAAATCAACCGCTGTTGGCGGGGCACATGTAGCTGATAACAGGTGCAGGTGGCAGCCGCTGTGTTAGCACTTGTTTTCCTCGTTTTTCTCGATTCCCTTTACTGTCTGGAGTTTTCTACATGAGCAAAAAACCCGTCCGCGTAGCCGTTACTGGTGCCGCAGGTCAAATTGGTTACGCCCTGCTGTTTCGCATCGCCTCTGGCGAAATGCTGGGCAAAGACCAGCCGGTCATTCTTCAGCTACTGGAAGTGCCTGTCGAAGGCCCGCAAAAAGCCCTCAAGGGCGTGATGATGGAGTTGGATGACTGCGCATTCCCGCTGCTGGTTGAGATGACGGCCCACGACGACCCTATGACCGCTTTCAAAGACGCTGACTACGCGTTGTTGGTCGGTTCGCGCCCCCGTGGCCCGGGCATGGAGCGTGCTGAGTTGCTGGCCGTCAACGGCGCGATCTTCACCGCACAAGGTGCAGCGCTGAATGCCGTCGCCAGCCGCGACGTGCGCGTGCTGGTGGTGGGCAACCCCGCTAACACCAACGCCTATATCGCCATGAAGTCAGCGCCTGACCTGCCACGCAAAAACTTCACCGCCATGTTGCGTTTAGACCACAACCGCGCTGCCAGCCAAATCGCTGCCAAAACCGGCAAAGCCGTGGCCGACATCGAAAAATTGACGGTGTGGGGCAACCACTCGCCCACAATGTACGCCGACTACCGTTTTGCCACCATCAACGGCGAAAGCGTCGCCCAGATGATCAACGACCAAGAGTGGAACGCCAACACCTTCTTGCCTACCGTCGGCAAGCGCGGCGCAGCCATCATCGAAGCACGCGGCTCTTCGTCGGCAGCTTCGGCGGCCAACGCTGCCATTGACCACATGCGCGACTGGGCCTTGGGCACCAATGGCAAGTGGGTGACGATGGGCATTCCTTCGGACGGCCAATACGGCATTCCTAAGGACGTGATGTTTGGCTTTCCCGTGACGTGCGAAAACGGCGAATACAAAGTCGTCGAAGGCTTGGAAATTGACGCCTTCTCGCAAGAGCGCATCAACAAGACGCTGGAAGAGCTGCAAGGCGAGCAAGACGGCGTCAAACACCTGCTGTAAGCACTCAAAAGGTAAGCCCATGAAGCATCCGCGCGACATTTTGCTTGGGGCGCAAGCCGGCGGCGCTGTGCTGCCGGTGTGCGACCACTACAGTGGCGCGCCTGCGCGGATGCTCAAAAGCCTGCAATTGCAGGCTGAAATGGCACAAGAATTTGGTGCCTGCGTCTTTGATGTCACCCTCGATTGCGAAGACGGTGCCCCTGTCGGCGCTGAAGCCGAACACGCTTTATTGGTAGCGCAATTGGCTAGAGACGCCGCGCCCGGCGCCCGTGTTGCCGCCCGCGTTCACCCGGTCGATCACCCCGCTTTTGCCAACGATATGGCCACCATTGCCGGTGAGGCCGGCCATCGCCTGTGCCACATCATGCTGCCCAAGGTCGAGTCGGTAGACGACGTTTTGCTGGCCGAAAAAGAGCTAGAGCGCGCCTGCGCTGGCCATTTGCCGCTGCATGTGTTGATTGAATCTCCGGCTGCGGTCCACCGCGCCTTTGAAATTGCCGCGCACCCGCGCGTGCAAAGTATGAGTTTTGGGCTAATGGATTTTGTCTCAGCCCACGGCGGCGCGATTCCGGCGGCGGGCATGACATCTGCCGGCCAGTTTTCGCACCCGTTGGTGGTGCGCGCCAAACTTGAAATATCCGCCGCCTGCCACGCCAACGGCAAAGTGCCATCGCACTGCGTGGTCACCGAATTTAATGACACTGCGGCTTTGCAAGCGTCTGCAATCCGCGCTGCGCGCGAGTTTGGCTACACGCGGATGTGGAGCATCCACCCGGTGCAAATCCGTCCGTTGTTAGCGGCCTTTGCACCGACCCGGGATGATATTGATACTGCTTCCAAAATAATAGCTGCTGCCGCCCGTACTGATTGGTCCCCCATCAATTTTGATGGTGTATTACATGACCGTGCTAGCTACCGCTATTTTTGGCAAGTATTAGAGCGCGCGCACAATACAGGTCAGCCCTTGCCAAGTGCTGTACAGCCTTGGTTTGTCCCTGTGATTTCCTGACTTTTGTCGCCGTTGGAGCTTTTATGAAAACGCTGCTTGTATCTGCCGTGATGGCTTTGATTCCCGGTTTGGTGCTTGCCCAAACCGCATCCACACCCACTAAAACCAAAGCGCCCGCTAAAACTACGGCCAAAAAAGCTGCGCCAAAGACGGCCAAAGCTTCCGTCGCCAAAGCCAAGCCTAAAGCGCCAGCCAAAGTGCTAGTGGCCAAGGCCAAACCCATCAGCGAGCCTAACTTGTATAGCGCCGCCCCAGCCCTTACTGCGGCCGTGGCGGCGTCGGGCGCAGCGGCAGCGGTCGCCCAATCGGGCACATCCAACGATGTGCTGGCGATTGCTGAGCGCGTCCACCAAGGCCGCATTGCCTGCGAGTTGGGCGCGCACGTCACTGTGTCGGCTGACCCGGTTGCTCCGGGTCACTTCCATGTCGAGGGCAAGGGCTTCAAATACTACATGTCACCCGTGCCCACTAGCACTGGCGCGGTGCGCTTAGAAGACACCAAGGCCGGTGCCGTCTGGCTGCAAATTGCCAACAAATCGATGCTGATGAACCAGCGCCTCGGTCAGCGTTTGGCCGACGAGTGCATGAGCTCGGAGCAAGTGGTGGTGGCCGAGGCCATCAAGCGCAACCCACCGCCCAGTGTGTTTGATCCCCTGCCAGCGGCCAAATAAAACCCCTGCACTCACTAACGAGAGGAGCGCAGTGCCTAGCTCTGCAGTCCCTCCGCCCCACTTTAGAACGCAACCCCCCTGGAGAGAGAATTCATGTTGAAAGCCTACCGCGACCATGTGGCCGAACGCGCCGCCTTGGGTATTCCCCCGCTGCCACTGACGGCCCAGCAAACCGGTGAACTGATCGAGCTGCTGAAAAACCCACCCGCTGGCGAAGAGGCCACGCTGGTCGAGTTGATCACCCACCGCGTGCCTGCTGGCGTGGACGATGCGGCCAAGGTCAAGGCCAGCTATTTGGCCGCAGTGGCCCACGGTACGGAAAAGTGTGCGCTGATCACGCGCGAGCAAGCCACCCAGCTGCTGGGCACCATGCTCGGCGGCTACAACCTGACGCCGCTGATCGACTTGCTCGACGATGCCGCTGTAGCTGCCGTCGCTGCTGAAGCGCTGAAAAAGACGCTGTTGATGTTCGACCAGTTCCACGACGTCAAAGAAAAAGCCGACAAGGGCAACGCCTTTGCCAAGGCCGTGGTGCAAAGCTGGGCCGACGCTGAGTGGTTTACCAGCCGCCCCGAAGTGCCACAAAGTATCACCCTGACGGTATTTAAAGTCACTGGTGAGACCAACACCGACGACCTGTCGCCCGCCCCTGACGCATGGAGCCGCCCCGACATTCCGCTGCACGCTTTGGCGATGCTGAAGAACAAGCGCGACGGCATCACCCCCGAAGAAGACGGCAAGCGCGGCCCGGTCAAATTCATTGAAGACTTGCGCGCCAAGGGCAACTTGGTGGCCTACGTCGGCGACGTGGTTGGCACCGGCTCCAGCCGCAAGTCGGCCACCAACAGCGTGCTGTGGTTTACCGGTGAAGACATTCCGTTTGTGCCCAACAAGCGCTTTGGCGGTGTCTGCCTCGGCTCCAAAATTGCCCCGATCTTCTACAACACGATGGAAGACGCCGGCGCCTTGCCGATCGAGCTGGACGTCAGTCAGATGCACATGGGCGACACCATTGAGCTGCGCCCCTACGAAGGCAAAGCGCTCAAAAACGGCCAAGTCATTGCTGAGTTCACTGTCAAGAGCGACGTGCTGTTTGACGAAGTGCGCGCCGGTGGCCGTATTCCGCTCATCATTGGCCGTGGCCTGACCGCCAAAGCGCGTGAAGCGCTGGGCTTGCCCGCATCCACCCTGTTTCGCCTGCCACAAGTGCCAAAGAGCCACGGCAAGGGCTTCACGCTGGCACAAAAAATGGTTGGCCGCGCTTGCGGTCTGCCTGAAGGCCAAGGCGTACTGCCCGGTACTTACTGCGAGCCCAAGATGACCTCGGTCGGCTCGCAAGACACCACCGGCCCGATGACCCGCGACGAACTGAAAGACTTGGCTTGCCTCGGCTTTAGCTCCGACTTGGTGATGCAATCGTTCTGCCACACCGCCGCTTACCCTAAGCCAGTGGACGTGAAGATGCACCACGAGCTGCCTGACTTCATCAGCACCCGTGGCGGTATCGCGCTCAAGCCCGGCGACGGCATCATCCACAGCTGGCTCAACCGCATGTTGCTGCCCGACACCGTCGGCACCGGCGGCGACAGCCACACGCGTTTCCCGGTCGGCATCAGCTTTCCGGCTGGCTCTGGCTTAGTGGCGTTTGCTGCTGCCACCGGTGTGATGCCGCTGGACATGCCTGAGTCGGTGCTGGTGCGCTTTAAGGGCGAAATGCAGCCCGGCGTGACGCTGCGCGACTTGGTGCATGCGATCCCGCTGTACGCCATCAAATCCGGCCACTTGACGGTGGCCAAGCAAGGCAAGAAGAACATCTTCTCCGGCCGCATCCTCGAAATCGAAGGCCTGCCAGACCTGAAAGTCGAGCAAGCATTTGAGCTGTCGGACGCATCGGCTGAGCGCTCCGCTGCGGGCTGCACCGTGCACCTGAACAAAGAGCCGGTCATCGAGTACCTGCAGTCCAACATCGTGCTGCTGAAAAACATGATTGCCCAAGGCTATGCCGACGCGCGCACCATCGGTCGCCGCATCCAAGCCATGGAAGCTTGGCTGGCCAACCCACAGTTGCTGGCGCCCGATGCCGACGCTGAGTACGCCACCGTCATCGAAATCGACTTGGCCGAGATCACCGAGCCGATTGTTTGCTGCCCCAACGACCCGGACGACGCCAAGACGCTGTCGGACGTGGCCGGCGCGAAAATTGACGAAGTGTTTATCGGTTCGTGCATGACCAACATCGGTCACTTCCGCGCCGCCTCTAAGCTGCTCGAAGGCAAAAAAGACATCCCGGTCAAGCTGTGGATGGCGCCGCCGACCAAGATGGACGCGCAGCAGCTGAGCGACGAAGGCCACTACGGCGTTTTCGGCGCGGCCGGTGCGCGCATGGAAATGCCCGGCTGCTCGCTGTGCATGGGCAACCAAGCACAGGTGAAAGAAGGCGCTACTGTGATGTCCACCAGCACGCGCAACTTCCCCAACCGTTTGGGCAAGAACACCAACGTCTACTTGGGCTCGGCAGAGTTGTCGGCGATTGCATCCAAAATTGGCCGCATCCCAACCAAAGCCGAGTACTTGGCTGATATTGGCGTCGTGAATCAAAACGGCGACAAGATTTACCAATACCTGAACTTTGACCAGATCGAAGAGTACACAGACGTCGCTAAGGGCGTGACGGCTTAAAGGTTTAACTAGCCCAACAAAAAACCCGCCTCGGCGGGTTTTTTTTTCGACTGCTCAGCCAGCGTTAGCAAGGGCGTTGGCACCCATCTCGGGTTCGAGCATCGCATTGATGCGGTCAATGGCGGTGCGGTACAGCAAAGCCAGCGAGGTG
>JAGNUJ010000021.1:0-5837 GCA_017987055.1 Giesbergeria sp. | reverse complement strand
CCCGCCTCGGCGGGTTTTTTTTTCGACTGCTCAGCCAGCGTTAGCAAGGGCGTTGGCACCCATCTCGGGTTCGAGCATCGCATTGATGCGGTCAATGGCGGTGCGGTACAGCAAAGCCAGCGAGGTGTTGGCCGACTTGATTTTCGGTAGATAGATCTGAAAGTTAAATATGGTGGGTAAAAACTAGCCTTTTTAATCTTTAGAAAACCGATGCTGTGCCGGTGGGCATATCTGATATGCCTCAGATAGTTGCATCTGCTGCTGTTGTGAAAATGCACGTGGCCCCACAGTCATAGGCTTTGGGCCAGAGGTGCTGCACGCGCTGCACGCACTGGCTATCTATGGTTTAGAGGCTTGCATGTCCCACACTCCCCCCCCACCGCGCGGGAAATCGCCGCGCAAAGTCATCCCCATCACCCCGGCAGCCGATTCTGGCTCGCTCTACGAAGCCCAGGTCAAGATACAGCCGCGCTCCATTCGCGGCGTGTTTGCCAATTGGCGCTGGGCCATGGTGTGGGTCACCCAGTTGTTCTTCTACATCGTGCCCTGGTTGCAGTGGAACGACCGGCAGATGCTGCTGTTTGACCTGGAGCAGCGGCGCTTTTACCTGTTCGGGCTGCTGCTCTACCCGCAGGATTTCATCTACCTCACGGCACTGCTGATCATTTCGGCGCTGTCGCTGTTTTTGTTCACGGCGGTGGCGGGGCGGCTGTGGTGCGGCTTTGCCTGCCCGCAGACGGTCTATACCGAAATCTTCATGTGGATCGAGCACCGGGTGGAGGGCGACCGCAGCGCGCGCCTGCGCCTGGATGCTGCGCCGTGGACGGCGGACAAGCTGTGGCGCAAATCGCTCAAGCAGTTGTTGTGGGTGGCTGTGGCGCTGTGGACGGGCTTCACCTTTGTGGGCTACTTCGTGCCGATCCGCACCTTGGCCGTCGAGGTGATGGCGCTGCAAGGCGGCTGGCAGATTTTCTGGGTACTGTTTTATGGCTTGGCCACCTACGGCAATGCGGGCTTTTTGCGTGAGCAAATCTGCAAATACATGTGCCCGTATGCGCGCTTTCAGAGCGCCATGTTTGACAAAGACACGCTCATCGTCACCTACGACACCGAACGTGGCGAGGCGCGCGGCCCGCGCACCAAGGCGGTGGACTACAAGGCGCAGGGCCTGGGCGACTGCATTGACTGCACGCTGTGCGTGCAGGTCTGCCCGGTGGGCATCGACATCCGCGACGGCCTGCAGTACGAGTGCATTGGCTGCGGCCTGTGCGTGGACGCCTGCAACTCCGTCATGGACAAGATGCAATACCCGCGCGGCCTGATCCGCTACACCACGCCCAACGCCCTGGCCCAGCGCTGGAGCCCGCGCCAGGTGCTGCGCCGCGTGGCCCGCCCGCGCGTGCTGTTCTACAGCACGATATTGCTGGCCTTGACGGGCGCCATGTTGGCCAGTCTGCTGCTGCGCACCCCGCTCAAGGTGGATGTGATCCGCGACCGCAGTGTGCTGGCGCGCCAAGTTGAAGGCGGGCAGGTCGAGAACGTGTACCGCTTGCAGGTGTTCAATGCCACCGAGGCGCCCCAGCGTTTCAACTTCGTGGCCAGCGGCATCGAGGGGCTGCATGTGGCCTCCGAAGCCGCAGTCGAGGTGCCTGCTGCCGAGTCGATCTGGGTGGTGGTGCGTTTGCGGGTACCGTTTGATGCGGCGGCCCCCGGTTCGCACCCCGTGGTGCTGGAGTTCACGGCCACGGGCGGCACCCCGATGCATTTGCGCGAGAAAACCACCTTCCTGATGCCGCGCTGAGGCTGCTTAGCCTGCCGCGATGATCTGGCCCAGCGTGGCCAGTGCCTGCTCGGTGCGGGCGTTCCAGGTGTGGCCATAGTTCAGGCGCAGGCAATTCATGAAGGCGTGCGAGGCCGAGAAAATCGGCCCCGGCGCCACGCTGATGCCCTGCGCCAGCGCCTGGCGGTGGATGTGTAGCGCATCACAGCCTTCGGGCAGCTCCACCCACAAAAAATAGCCGCCCTCGGGCCGCGTGGCCCGTGTGCCAGGGGGAAAGTAGTGCCCCACGGCCTGGGCAAATACTGCCTGCTGCGCCGCCAGCGCCGCGCGCAGCTTGCGCAGGTGTTTGTCGAAACCGCCGCGCTCCAGATACAGCGCCAGTGCCGCCTGGGCTGGTGCCGAGGCGCTCAGCGTGCTGGTCAGCTTGTGCCGTGCCACAGCGCGCGCAAAGCGCCCCGGCGCGGCCCAGCCGATGCGGTAGCCCGGCGCCAGCGATTTGGAGAACGAGCCGCAGTGCAGCACCAGCCCCTCGGTGTCAAACGCCTTGGCGGGCAGCGGGCGCTGGTCGCCAAAATACAGCTCGGCGTACACATCGTCCTCAATCAGCGCCACGCCGTGGCGGGTGGTCAGGGCAACCAGCGCTTTTTTCTTGGCCTCGGGCATCAGGCTGCCCAGTGGGTTCTGGAAGGTGGTCATCAGCCAGCAGGCTTTGGGGCGGTGGCGCACGATGGCCGCCTCTAGTGCCGCCAGATCAATGCCCTCGCGCGGGTGCGTGGGCACCTCGATGGCGTGCAGGCCCATGCGCTCGAGCGACTGCAAGGCGGCGTAGAACGTGGGCGATTCCACCACCACCGCATCGCCCGCGCGCGTGACGGCGGTCAGGCACAGGTTCAAGGCTTCTAGGGCGCCGTTGGTGATAACGATGTCGTCGGCAGACACCGGCATGCCCGCCGCTAGGTAGCGCAGCGCGATCTGGCGGCGCAGGTCGGCATGGCCGGGCGTGAGGTCGTCCACCGAGCGCCAAGGGTCCAGCGACTTGGCACTGGTGGCCAGCGCCTGACTCAGGCGTTGCAGCGGGTACAGCAGCGGGCTGGGAAAGGCCGAGCCCAGTGGCACCACATCGCGCGCCATGCTGGACTCCAGCACCTCGAACACGCGCTCGCTCACATCGACGGCAATCGACTGGTCTGCGGGCTGCGAAGCCTGTTCAGGCTCGGGCGGCGCACGGCGCAGGCCCGCGCGCACAAAGTAGCCCGAGCGCTCGCGCGCCTGCACCAGGCCGCGCGCCTCTAGCAGGTAGTACGCCTGAAACACGGTCGAGGCGCTCACGCCCCGGCTGGCGCAGGTGTGGCGCACCGAGGGCAGTTTGTCGCCTGGGCGCAGCACGCCGGCGAGGATAGAGGCCTCGATGTCGGCGGCCAAAGCGGCGTAGCGCGTCATAGTGGGAGAATACAAAAAAAGTAGCACGTAGCGCTTGATATACGGTGTTTTGCGGCACTTTTAATGCTGAAAATGCCGCAGGATCAGCGCTATAAGCTATTTAATTAATAGCGCGCTACACACGCCAATCATTACGGCTTAGAGCAGCCGGGCAATCAGCGCGCCCTCGGCGGGGCCGTCAAGCGGGATGCGCACGCGCAGCGGGCTGCCAGCGGCCACTTGCAGTGCCTCGCCTTCGAGGCCGCGCATCTGCGTCAGCACTACCTGTCGGTTGCCGCTGGGGTGGATGATTTCGAGTGTGTCGCCCACGGCAAAGCGGTTTTTGGTTTCGACCTCGGCCCAGCCGTCAGCCATGCTTTTGACCTCGGCTACAAACTGGCTGCGCTGGGCAATCGAGCTGCCGGTTTCGTAGTTTTGGTAGTCGTTGGCCGGGCGGCGCTCTAAAAAGCCAGCGGTGTAGCCCCGGTTGGACAGGCTTTCCAGCTCGGTGATCAGCTCGGGGTTGAATGGCCGGCCAGCGACGGCGTCGTCGATGGCGCGGCGGTACACCTGCGCGGTGCGCGAGACGTAGTACTGGCTCTTGGTGCGGCCTTCAATTTTCAGCGAATCGACACCGATTTCGACCAAGCGCTGCACGTGCTCGACGGCGCGCAGGTCTTTGCTGTTCATGATGTAGGTGCCGTGCTCGTCTTCCATGATGGGCATCAACTGGCCGGGGCGCTCTTTTTCTTCCAGCAGATAGATGTGGTCGGCCTTGGGGTGGCGCGCACCGCCGCCGCAGGCAGCAAAAGCCGAGTTTTCTTCTTCTTGCGCTTGGTTGAAGTTGAAGTCGCCCTCCATGCGCACCGCCATCGCTTCGCCGGTGTTGGGGTCTACTGCGGCCTCTTGCGTGGCGTAGTTCCAGCGGCAGGCGTTGGTGCAGGTGCCTTGGTTGGGGTCGCGGCGGTTGAAGTAGCCCGACAGCAGGCAGCGGCCCGAGTAGGCGATGCACAGCGCGCCGTGGACGAACACTTCGATTTCCATGTCGGGACATTCTTGGCGGATTTTTTCAATCTCGGCCAAGCTCAATTCGCGCGACAGGATGATGCGCTGCACGCCCATTTTTTGCCAAAACTTCACCGCCATAAAGTTGGTGGTGTTGGCTTGGACGGAGAGGTGAATGGCAACCTCGGGCCACTTCTCGCGCACCATCATGATCAGGCCCGGGTCGGCCATGATCAGCGCGTCGGGGCGCATGGCGATGATCGGTTCGATGTCGCGCATATACGTGCGCACTTTGTCGTTGTGCGGCAGCAGGTTGCTGGTCAAAAAGAATTTTTTGCCGCGCGCGTGCGCTTCTTCAATGCCTTGCTGGATTTGCTCGATGCGAAATTCGTTGTTGCGTGCGCGCAGCGAGTAGCGCGGCTGGCCGGCATAGACGGCGTCGGCGCCAAAGTCGTAGGCGGCGCGCATTTTGTCGAGCGAGCCAGCGGGCAGCAGCAGTTCAGGGGCTTTGTGTGTCATGGGGGTCAATCTTTGGGGCGGAAGTCGATCACGAGCGGCGAGGGCACGACTCCGTTGATGTCGCGCGGCATAGTTTCAGTTTTTTCTAGCGCGCGCAGCACAGCATCGTCCCAGCTTTTATTTCCGCTCGAACGTGTGAGGCGTGTGCTGATGATGGTGCCATCGGGTGCGGAGCGCACCTCGACTTCGGCGCGCGGGTTTCCTGAGACAGCGTCTGGATAAACGATATTGGGCTTGACCTTGGCCGAGACTTTGCCGCCATAGCCGCTGGAGGGGCCAGACGGGCCAGCCGTGGTTTTGTCTTTGCCGGTGGCGTTGGCACCGCCGGTGGCATCGGCCAAGCCTTGCATACGGCGCAGGGCTTCAGCGCGGCGCGCTTCGGCCGCTTTGGCGCTGGCTTTTTCTAGCGCTTCTTGTTTGCGCTGGGCTTCGGCGGCCTCGGCTGCTTCAGCGGCTTGCTGTTTCTTCGCTTCGGCGGCTTGCTGCTTTTTGTCTTCAGCCGCTTGCTTTTGTTTTTCTAGTTTGGCGAGGCGCTCTTTTTCGCGTTTGGCTTCCTCGGCTTTTTCGGCTTTTTCGGCTTTTTCGGCTTTTTCTTGCTTTTCGCGTTCGGCTTTTTGTTGCTCAGCCTTGTCTTGCTGGGCGCGTTTTTCTTTTTCTAGCCGCTCTTTTTTCTCTTGCTCCAAGCGTTCTTTCTTTTCTTCGGCTTTGCGATCTTTCTCGCGCTGCTCACGTTCCAGTTGTTGCTGGCGCTCTTTCTTTTCTTTTTCGACGCGCTTTTTCTCGCGCTCAATCGCTAAGTCGGCGGCGCGGGTGTCCGGCTCGGCTTGGCGCGGCGGTGGTGGCGGCGGCTTGGGTGCAGGCGCGGGCGGTGTTGGTGCGCGCACTGGCGGCGGAGGTGGAGGTGGCGGCGGTGGCTTGACTGGCGCCGGTGGCGGCGGTGTGGGCGCCGGTGGCGCACTAGCGCGCGGAGCGGCTTGTTGCGGCACTGCGGCCCACAGTTGGGCTTCGACGGTGGGGGTGTCGGTGCTGCTTTTCCAGTTCACGCCCCACGTCAGCGCGCCAATCAGCAGCACGTGTGCCAGTACGGCCAGCACCACTGCGCGCAGGCGCGCGG
>JAGNUJ010000095.1 GCA_017987055.1 Giesbergeria sp. | reverse complement strand
CGCTCATGACCATCGGTCAGCAAATCACCGAAGTTTTAGAGCTAAAACGGGCGCTAACGCCCGCCCAGTCTGCGCAAGCAGCTATTGAATTGTTAGCAAAAACCGGCATCCCCGAGCCAGAACGCCGCGCCAACAGCTTCCCGCACCAGCTCAGCGGCGGCCAGCGCCAGCGCGCCATGATTGCGATGGCGCTGGCCAGCGAGCCGGCGCTGTTGCTGGCCGACGAGCCAACCACCGCGCTGGACGTGACGCTGCGCGGCCAGATTTTGGATTTGCTCTCCGACCTGCAGCGCAGCAGCGGCATGGCGGTGCTGCTGATCACGCACGATTTGAATTTGGTGCGCCGCTTTGCCGACCGCGTCGCGGTGATGGAGCAGGGCGTGCTGGTCGAAGAAGGCCGCGTTGCCGACGTGTTTCGCGCGCCGCAGCACCCCTACACCCAGCGCCTGATTGCCAGCCAGCCGCGCCGCGATGTGATCGAGGTGGAGGACATGGCGTGCGGCGCGGCTGCGGTGGTCACCACCCACGGGCTGCGCGTCGCCTACCCGACGCCGCTACCGGGTGTGCGTGGCTGGTTTAAAAAAGGTGAGTTTGTTGCTGTACACGATGCCGCGCTGCAACTGTTGCCGGGCCAAACGCTGGGTGTGGTCGGCGAGTCTGGCTCGGGCAAATCGACGCTGGCGCAGGCGATTTTGGGCCTGCTGTCGTATGGCGGTGAGGTGGCGGTGGTCGGCCAAGCGTGGCAGCAGCCAGCCACGCGCAACACACTCGCCAATCAAGCGCTGCGCCGGCAGGTGCAGGTGGTGTTTCAAGACCCGTTCTCGTCGCTCTCGCCGCGCTTGACGGTGGAAGAAATCGTCGGCGAAGGCCTGCGCGTCCACCACCCCACGCTGACTACCGCCGAGCGGCGCGAGCGCGTCGAAGCCACCTTGGATGAAGTCGGTTTGACCGAAGCGCACTACCCCGGCTTGCTGGCGCGCTATCCGCACGAGTTTTCCGGCGGCCAGCGCCAGCGCTTGGCGATTGCCCGCGCCCTGATTGTGCAGCCGCAGGTGCTGGTGCTGGACGAGCCGACCAGCGCGCTCGACGTCACCATCCAGCAGCAGGTGTTGGCGCTGCTACAGCGCCTGCAGCGCGAAAAGGGGCTGAGTTATGTGCTGATTACCCACGACGTCGAAGTGATCCGCGCGATGGCGCACCAAGTGCTGGTGATGAAAGACGGCGAGATTGTCGAAAACGGCGCGGTGGCGCAGGTGCTCAATGCGCCGCAGCACCCGTACACGCAGCGGCTGGTGGCTGCTGCGCTGGTTTTATAGCCAAAACAGGCTTTAGCCCTTATGCAGCAAGCGCTAGTAGCTATCAAAAAATTTACCTTCTGAAGCTACGAGCCGGTGTTTTGGAGTCTGCGCAGCCTGCGCCGCTAGCAAATCAAGCGCGCCACCAGTCTTGGGGTGGTTGGCGTTGTGAGCTGTTCAAGCACTGCCCCACAGCCGACGGTAGCTGCCGTGCGCATCGTGGTCTTGCGTTTGCTTTGGCAGATTGAAGCGTCGCCCGCCGCGCGGATCGGTGCCGCGCCCGGCGATGTAGAGCCAGTTGCCTTGGTTGCTGTACGGGTCGTAGTCGAGCAAGCAATGCTCAAACCACGCCGCGCCTGCGCGCCAGTCGCCGTGCAGGTCGTACATCAGATAACTGGCCACCACTTGGCGCAAGCGGTTGCTCAGGTAGCCGGTGGCGGCCAGTTCGCGCATGGCGGCATCGACCAGCGGCTCGCCGGTTTGGCCGTGGCACCAACGGGCAAAGCCTTGTGGGCTGTGGGATGGCTGCGCTGCTGGCTGTTGGGCTGACAGCCCGCGCTCTCGGTACAGCGCTGCGCCGTGTTGCAGGTGCAGCAGCCTAAAGTTATCGCGCCACAGCAGCTCAAACCATAGCCAATAAGTCCCGTCGTTGGCACCGTGCTCGGCTTCAAACTGGCGCAGCGCCGCCATTACTTGGCGCGGCGACAGCGCCCCCGTCGCCAGCCACGGTGAGAATTTGCTGGAGTAATCCACCCCCGTCAGGCCGTTGCGGGTTTGCTTATAACTGTGTGCCAGCTTGCGCCTGAGGTATTGCGCCAGATGCGCCAGCGCTGCGGTTTCGCCGCCTGCAAATGCAGCGCCGGCGTAGGGGAAGGAGGAGCGCTTGTCATTCATGGCAGCGATGTGCGCAAGTGCGGCACATTGCGCATCCGACCACAACGCTTTATTTGGCAGTGCGGGCAAGGCCGCTGGCGCTGGCAGCGGCGCACGCGGCGGCACCTGCGCCCGCTCCACTGCGTTGCGAAAGGTGGTGAATACTGGCGGCAAATCTGCTGGCGCAAACGGCAAATCTTCTGGGTGCAGCAGGCTCGATTGCCAAATTTCGCTGACCAACAAGCCCTGGGCGCGCAGGGCAGCGACTTCGGCTTGTTCTTCAGGCGCAGCGATCGTTTCGCAGACGATATGGCAGCTGCCCTGATTGTTCGCCTCCAGCGCTTGGGCCAGTGCGGGCAGCACGGTTGCAGCGGTGCCACCACATTGCAGTAAATAGCTCCCGCGTGCCGACAGTTGCACTGACAAGTCCGCCAGTGTCTGGGCCATAAACGCTTGGCGGTGCGTGCCGACGCGCTCAAAACCCCAGCGGCTGGGCGATGTGGGCGCGTGGCAATACACCGGCAGCAGCGTGGCGTTTTGCTGGGTTGCCAGCGCGATGGCGTGCGCCAGCGCCGGTTGGTCGTGCAGGCGCAAATCGTTGCGGAACCAAAAAATCACCGTGGTCATTTTTTGCGCTCTCCCCGGCAGCGCTCTGAGCAGTACCGCACTTCGTCCCAGACCTTTTCCCATTTCTTGCGCCACGTGAACGGGCGCTGGCAGCTTTGGCAGATTTTTTGCGGTAAATCGGCTTTTTTACGCATTCGCATGGCGGCTATGTTTCCGTTTGGGCCAACTTCAGGCCAACAAGCTGCGGGCGATGTGCTGGCCGCTGAGCCACGCGCCCTGCACTTTGCCGCCGTGCAGCCAGTCGCCGCACAGTCCCAAGCGCGCCTGCGCGTCCCACCAACTGCTGGGGTTGCCGGCGGCGGGTGTGCTGGCCGGATCGGTGTCAGCGTAGCGCCAGCGGTGGGCGGTGCTGCTTATTGCCTGCGTTGAGCCACCCAGCGCCACAAACGCCTCCAGCAGCGCGGCGGTGACACTTGCTGGATCGTCTTCGATGTGTGCCTCGCTCCACTCGGCTTTGGCGTGGAGCAGCCAAGTTTCTGCGCCCTCCTCGGTGCCGCTGCGGCCGGGTTTACTGCTGTCGCGGGCTATCCAGCGCAGCGCGCCGGCGTTGATGAAGGCGGCGTCGAACGGCAAATCTATGCGCTGTGCGCAGCGCAGCATCAGCGCCCAACTGCCGCGCATCCGCACGCTGGCAGCCACTGCGTGGCCAGCGGCAGACACGCCCACCAGCAATGGCAACACCTGCGGCGCAGGCACGGCTAGCACTAGCGTGTCGTAGTGCGTGGGGTGCTGGCCGTGTTCGGTCGAGGTTAGCGTCCAGCCGCCCTCGCTGCGCTGCACTTGGGTGATGGTGGTTTGCACGTGCAGTGTGGCGTGGGCGCTCAAGTTTTTGAGTATGTAGGCGGCGGGCGATGTCATGCGCGGTGTGCCGACAAAGCGCTCGGTTTCGGTAGTGGGGGTGCTCCAGCGGCAGCCGTCAAAGCTGGCGATGGAGCCGCTCCAGACGGCTGCTGCACCGGCTCGCTGCCAGCGCGCCACTTCAGCGCGAAACGCCGCATCACCTGCCGTGAAATACTGCGCGCCGTGGTCGCATTGCCACGGCTTGCCGCCATCCTCGCCTCGGCGGGTGCTCATGCGCCCGGACGGGCCACGGCTTTTTTCAAACACATCGACGCGGTGGCCAGCGCCGCTGAGCGCCTGTGCGCAAGACAAGCCAGCCAAGCCAGCACCGACAATGGCAATGTTTGTGAGTGGTTTGTGTGGTGTAGTCATACAGAAAAAAAGGGGGAAGGGTTTCAGTCTGCAACCGATGGTAAGCCGCCGCAGTGTCGCTACCATCGCTGTCTTTTGCGCTCGCCTTTGTTTTTGTCCGCCATGAATTCTTCTTTGCCAGCGCCTGTCGCTGATGTTTCTGCCGCTTTGCCGACAACTCCCAGCGCTACTTGGTGGGTGGTTTGCCTGTGTGCCCAGTGGTGCCGCGTCTGTGATGCCTACCACGGGCTGTTTGCTGCGCTGGCGCTAGAGACGCCGCAGGCGCGCTTTGTCTGGGTCGATGTGGAGGACGATGAAAAAATCGCCGGTGATTTGGACGTGGAGACTTTTCCGACGCTGTTGATTGCTGATGGCCACCACGCCCGCTTTTTGGGGCCGCTGCTGCCGCAAGCGCCGGTGCTAGCGCGATTGTTGGCCAGTTTGCAGGCCGATGCGCCCAGTGCTCAGCCGGTGTCGGCGCTGGCGCAAGCGCTGTTAGAGCGGGTGCGTGCTGCACATCAGTCGTGACAATTTATCTAAATTGATAGCTGCTAGCGCATGTATCTAAAGGGCTGGAAGCTTTTTTGACATATATTTTTGCGCTTTGTGGTATCCATGCCAAGGCCAGCGCCGTGGTCGTTTTGCGTATAGGCTCTTTAAGTCTTTGGTGGGTTAGGGGCTATAATGCCGTCCTCACGACCAAACGGGCGGGTACTAACCGGCCCGTTTTTTTTGGCCGTTAGCTTTAGGAGCTCGAAGCCTCTTGGGGGTTATCGGGTTTTTTGTATTTCAAGGATTGAATAGAACACGTGGCATTGCAGCAAATCGTTGAGCAGACCGTAACCGGTTTGGGGTATGACTTGGTGGAGATCGAGCGCTGCCCCGGCGGCTTGTTGCGCATCACCATCGATTGGCCTTGGCAGGCACCTGCCGAGGGGGCAGCTCCTCTGCCTGAAGTCTTTGTCACTGTGGAAGACTGCGAAAAGGTCACGCGCCAATTGCAGTTTGCCTTGGAAGTCGATGGTGCGGAATATAAGCGCCTAGAGGTCTCGTCACCCGGCATCGACAGGCCGCTGCGCCATGAACAAGATTACGTGCGTTTTGCCGGCTCGGTGGTGGACTTGACGCTCAAGACGCCCATCGGCGTGGCTGCGGCGGCCGGTCAGGTCAGCCCGCTGCGCAAGAAATTTCGCGGCACGCTAGAGCGTGCTGAGAACGGTGGCTGGCAAATTGTCTGGAGCGATGAGCCGCCCGTCAAGCCCGGCCACCGAGTGAGCAAAAAACGCGTACCAGCGCCATTGCAGGCGATGGGTTTTACGCTGGATGAATTGCGGGATGCGCGTTTGGCACCCATCGTCGATTTCAAAGGCCGTGCGGCCAAGTCGCCGCCAGGGTTGCCAGATTGAGCAGTCAAATAGTTGTAGTAGTGGGCCAGGGTCGCAAGACCGTTGACCCTGGAATACGAAACAGGAGAGTCGTTGCATGAATCGCGAATTATTGATGTTGGTTGAAGCCATTTCGCGCGAAAAGAACGTCGAGCGCGATGTGGTGTTGGGCGCGGTAGAGCTGGCTTTGGCGCAAGCGACCAAAAAGCTATACCAAGGCGAAGTCGATATTCGCGTCGTACTTGACCGCGATAGCGGAAATTACGAGACCTTTCGCCGCTGGCTGGTGGTGGCCGACGATGCGGGTTTGCAAAACCCTGAAGCCGAAGAGCTGTTGATGGATGCCATCGAGCGCGTCGCCGACGTAAAAGTGGGCGAGTACATCGAAGAAAGCATCGAATCGGTGCCGATTGGCCGCATTGGCGCCATGGCGGCTAAGCAAGTTATCTTGCAAAAAATCCGCGATGCCGAACGTGAAATGCTGCTGAACGACTTTATGTCGCGCGGCGAGAAGATTTTTACCGGCACGCTCAAGCGCATGGACAAGGGCGACATGATTGTCGAGTCTGGCCGGGTTGAAGGCCGCCTGCGCCGCAGCGAGATGATTCCCAAAGAGAATCTGCGCAACGGCGACCGCGTCCGCGCCATGATTATGGAAGTGGACTTGACCCTGCGCGGCGCGCCGATTATTTTGTCGCGCTCAGC
>JAGNUJ010000094.1 GCA_017987055.1 Giesbergeria sp. | reverse complement strand
CCAAAATCGTGCGCCCCGTAGCCCGAAACCCGTGGACTGTTTGCACGTCGCTGGCGTACCCCAGCGTTTGTAGTGCCGCTCGCAGGGTGTTGTCGCTGATAGGCCGGGTGCTGGCGCGTTCGCCGGGAAACACTAGCGTGGTGTGCCCGGTCAGGGGGTGCAGGTCACGCAACAGCTCTACCGCCTGCAGTGGCAGTGGCACGAGGTGGGGTGCCCCGTTGGCCTTGCCCTCAACGCTGCGCTTCATGCGCGCGGCTGCAATGCTCCATAGGCCAGCGTCGAGGTCAACCTCAGCCCACGCCATGCCGCGCAGCTCGTTGGGTCTTTGAAGCAGCATGGGTGCCAGCGCCAGCGCCGTGCGCACGACGGGGCCGCCCTGATAGCTGTGGATGGCACGCAACAGCTCGGCCAGTGCAACGGGGTCGATGATGGCGGCGAAGTGTTTGGTTCGGTGTGGGGTCAGTGCTCCAGCAAGGTCTAGCGCCACGTTGCGGTTGGCGCGGCCAGTAGCCACCGCGTAGGCCATCACCCCACGGGCGGTGCTCAGTACGCGGTGAGCCACGTCCAAGGCACCGCGCGCCTCCACACGGCGCACAGTGGCCAGCAATTCGACGGCCTCAATGTCTCCCACTTTGCGTGCGCCTAGCCACGGAATCAGGTCTTTTTCTAGGTTGCGCAGTTCACGGACTTGGTGATGGCTGCTCCAGCCGGGCGCGCGCTTGTCGTACCACTCACGTGCCACCAGCTCGAACCCTTCGCCCGAATTGGCGCTTGCCCTGAGTTGGCCAACCTTGCGCTCCTGCACCGGGTCAAAGCCACCAGCTTTGATGCTCTTGGCGGTATCGCGGGCAGTACGGGCGGCGGCTAGGCCTACGTCGGGGTAACTGCCTAGCGCCATGCGCCCCTCTTTGCCTTGCTTGCGGTACTTCCAAAACCAGCGCTTAGAGCCGTTGGGACTGATTTCCAGATACAGCCCACCAGCGTCGGCTATGCGCTCGCGCTTTTTGTCTGGGGGGCAAGTGGCCTTTTTGCAGGCGGTGTCGGTCAGCATGGTGCAGCTCCTCCAATGGGATGGGGGAACAGCGGGAATGGCCGTCTACAGAGGGGAACGGGGGAACAAAATCCCCGTTTACCCCCACTTGCGCCAGTTGTTCCCCCGTTTGTTCCCCCGTTTTAAGGTGGCTGGTAGTGTATCCCGCTGGCCTTTGCTGCACAGTTGCTAGGCGTTTCCCCAATGAAAAACCCGCCAACTGTTTCCGGTTGGCGGGTTCTGTTTCATCTAATGGTCGGTGTGAAAGGATTCGAACCTTCGACCCCTTGCACCCCATGCAAGTGCGCTACCAGGCTGCGCCACACACCGACAAGCCTGCGATTATAAGCCGTAAATCACTCATCTCCGGCCAGTAAGGCGCGGATGTCCAACAATTCTTGGCGCAGCGCAGCCATATCACCCAACACCGGTGCCGAAGTCAGCGCCGCGCAGCTGCTATCGGTGGTGTCCAAAAGCGCTGGCAGCGGCACATATTCCTCCATCGCATCGGCATCAAAGTTTTCCGCTACCACTTTGCCATCCAATGCACCTTCTTGCGCTGGCGACAGGTTGGACGCTTCGCGCAGCTTATTGCGCGCGCCGACGATGGTGAAGCCCTCGTCATACAACAAATCGCGGATACGGCGAATCATCAGCACCTCATGGTGCTGGTAATAGCGCCGGTTGCCGCGCCGCTTCATCGGCCGCAGCTGGGTAAATTCTTGCTCCCAATAGCGCAGCACATGCGGTTTGACACCACACAACTGCGCGACCTCACCAATCGTGAAATAGCGTTTTGCAGGAATAAGCGGAAGCTGCATAGCAAGGGCGGCACATTAAAAGTGGGTACAAAACTGCAAAGCAATGGCGCTTATAGCAGCTGCAGTTTGCAGTTTGCTGACCCGTACGGCCTATATTCCACTTCAGCCGGCGGGGGCGTTTTGAATCTGCTCTTTCAGCTTGCTGCTGGCGTGAAACGTCACCACCCGGCGCGCCTTGATCGGAATCGCCTCGCCGGTGCGCGGGTTGCGCCCCGGACGCGGCGCTTTGGTGCGGATCTGAAAATTGCCAAAGCCCGACAACTTCACATCCGTCCCGTCGATGAGTTTTTGCGCCATCAGATCAAAAAACGCATCAATCATCTCTTTCGATTCGCGCTTGTTCAGGCCAATTTGCTCAAACAGCAAATCGGCCAGTTGGGCTTTGGTCAGGGCTGGGGTTTCCAGACTTTCTACGGCAAATTCAATCACGTCACGGCCTCCGTTTTTGCTGGTACTGCGATTTAAATCCGTAAGCGAGCGCCGGTTTGCGCGCTCACTTGCGCCACCACAGCTTGCATGGCGGTGTCGATGTCGGTATCGGTCAAGGTGGCGGCGTCGCTGCCCAGCGTCAGGCGCACCGCCAAGCTCTTTTCGCCGGCGGCCAAGCCGGTGGTCGGTGCCACTTCGCCGGCTTTCACCGGTTTGGCGCGGTAGACGTCAAACAACACGGTTTTGCGCAGCAACGTCGCCGGTACCGCAGCCGTGACCGCGGCCAGCACTTGGGCGTAGGTGACGCTTTCGGGCACCACCACCGCCAAATCACGCTCAACGCTTTGGTGCTTGGGTACCGCTTTGAAAACGGGCACAGCGCGTTGCAACACGGCGTCCAGTTCCAGCTCGAACATCACCGGCGCCAGCGCCAGCTCCCACGACTGGCGCCACTGCGGGTGCAGCTCGCCGATAAAGCCAATGGCGCGGCCGTCCAGCAGCACGCGCGCGCAGCGGCCAGGGTGCATCGCCGGGTGCGTAGCAGGCTCAAACTGCGCTTGCAGCGGTGCCAGCAAAGCTTCGACATCGCCTTTGACGTCAAAGAAATCCACGCCCTGCTCTTTGCGTCCCCACTGCAGCATGTCGACCGGGCCACAGGCCAAGCCGGCGACGCGCATCGGCTGGTCAAAGCCTTCGACAGTGGTGTCTGTATTGCGCACCGAGGCATCACGCAAAAACGCTCGGCCCAGCTCAAACACGCGCACGCTGTCGGCGCGGCGGTCGAGGTTGAACTTCAAAACCTGTAGCAACGAGCCCAGCAACGACGAGCGCATCACGCCCATTTGGCTGGCAATCGGATTCAGCAGCTTGATCGGCTGCGGGTTGCCGGCCAGCTCGTGCTCCCAGCGCTCATCGACAAAGCTGAAGTTGATGGTTTCTTGGTAGCCCAAACCGGCCAACTGGCGGCGCACGGCAAAACTGCTGCGCTGGTTCTCAGCGCGCAGCTTGGGCGTGATCGGTGCCAGCGGCGGCGTGGTCGGCAGCTGGTTGTAGCCGACCATGCGCGCCACTTCTTCAATCAAATCTTCTTCAATCGTGATGTCAAAGCGGTAGGACGGCGGCGTCACCGTCAGCGTGCCGTTGGCCTCATCCTGCGTCAGCGGCAGGCCCAAACGTGCCAGCGCGTCAGCGCATTGGGCTTGGCTCAGTGGCATGCCGATCACGCGCTCGGCGCGGGCAACGCGCAGCGTCACCGGGCGGGCGGGCGGCAAAGCGGTTTGCACGTCGCTGATCGGGCCGGCGCTGCCGCCGCAAATGGCTTGTACCAAGGCGGTGATGCGCTCGATGTGCTCCACCGTGTGCTGCGGATCGACGCCGCGCTCAAAGCGGTGGCCGGCGTCGGTGGAGAAGTTGTAGCGGCGCGAGCGCCCTGCAATCGCCTTGGGCCACCAGAAAGCGGCTTCGATGTAGACGTTCTGCGTCTCGTCGGTGACGGCGGTGGCGTCGCCGCCCATGATGCCGGCCAGCGACTCGATTTGGCGCTCATCGGCAATCACGCCGACTTGGCCGTCCACAGTGACGGTGTTGCCGTTGAGCAGCTTGAGCTGCTCGCCGGCCACGCCCCAGCGCACATCGAGGCCGCCGTGGATTTTGTCGAGGTCAAAAATATGCGATGGCCGCCCCAGCTCAAACATCACGTAGTTGGAGATATCCACCAACGGCGCCACGCTGCGCTGGCCGCAGCGCGCCAAGCGATCGACCATCCACTGCGGCGTCGCGGCACGCGGATTGACACCGCGCACGATGCGACCCGAAAAGCGCCCGCACAAATCGGGCGCGCTGATGGTGGCGGCCAACTCGTCGCTGTGCCCAGCGGCGACGCACGGGAACTCCAGCGCCTTCAGCGGTGCGCCGGTCAAGGCAGACAGCTCGCGCGCCACGCCGTACACGCTCAGCGCATGCGCCAAATTGGGCGTGAGTTTGAGCGTCAGCAGCGTGTCATCCAAATTCAAATGCACGCGAATGTCTTGGCCAATCGGCGCATCAGCGGCCAATTCGAGCAAACCGCCGTCATCGTCGGCAATTTTCAACTCGCGCGCCGAGCACAACATGCCTTGGCTTTCCACGCCGCGCAGCTTGCCCACTTTGATCAAAAACGGCTTGCCGTCTGCGCCCGGGGGCAGCTCAGCGCCGACCAGCGCACACGGCACTTTGATGCCCACGCGGGCGTTGGGCGCGCCGCAAACAATGGTCAGCAGCTCGCCTTGGCCGGCATCGACCTGACAGACGCGCAGGCGGTCGGCATTCGGGTGCTGCTGCGCGTCTTTGATTTCGCCGACCACGATGCGGGTAAACGGCGGCGCAACCGGCACCAGCTCTTCGACTTCCAAGCCGCCCATGGTCAAGGTTTCGGCCAATTCAGCGGTGGTGAGGGGTGGGTTGCAGAACTCGCGCAACCAGGATTCAGGAAATTGCATATCAGACTTCTTTGGCGTGCTCTTAAAAAAATAGCTACTAGCGCACGTTTTTAAACGGTTTCAGCATCAAAACAGCTTGAAACCTAATAGATGCGTGCGCTAGCAGCTCACTTTTTATATTATTGAAACTGCGAGAGGAAACGGACATCGCCGTCAAAAAACAGGCGCAGATCGTTCACGCCGTAACGCAGCATGGTCAGGCGGTCGGGGCCCATGCCAAAGGCAAAGCCAATGTATTTTTCGGGGTCTAGGCCCATGTTGCGCACCACGTTCGGGTGGACTTGGCCGGAGCCGGCCACCTCCAGCCAACGACCCGCCAGCGGCCCGGCTTGGAACTGGATGTCAATCTCAGCGCTGGGCTCGGTGAACGGGAAAAAGCTCGGGCGAAAGCGCAGCACCAAGTCGTCGGACTCAAAAAAGGTGCGGCAAAAATCGGTAAAAACCACCTTCAGGTCTTTAAAGCTGACATTCTCGCCAATCCACAGGCCTTCGCACTGGTGGAACATCGGCGAATGCGTCGCATCGCTATCGACGCGGTAGGTGCGGCCGGGCACGATGACGCGGATTTCGGGCATCGGCTGGCCAGCATCCAGCAACGCGCGGTGCTTTTTGACATGCTGCACGGCGTAGCGCACTTGCACCGGGCTGGTGTGGGTGCGCAGCAAGTTGGGGGCGTTTTCGGGGCCGCCTTCGACATAAAACGTGTCGTGCATCGAGCGCGCCGGGTGGTCTTCGGGCGTATTGAGTGCGGTGAAGTTAAACCAGTCGGTTTCAATCTCCGGGCCTTCGGCGACGTCAAAACCCATCGAGCCAAAAATACCTTCGATGCGCTCCAGCGTCAGCGACACCGGATGCAAACCGCCTTGGCCGCGCTGGCGACCGGGCAGACTGACATCGAGCGCCTCGGCTTTGAGCTGCAATTGCAGTTCGGCCTCGGCCAACGCTTGGCGGCGGGCGGTCAAAGCGGCCTCGATAGCCTGCTTGGCGACGTTGATGGCCGCGCCGCGGGATTTTTTCTCCTCCACGGAAAGCTGCGCCATGCCTTTCATCAGCTCGGTCACACGACCGGACTTGCCCAGAAACTGGGCTTTTGCATTTTCCAAATCGGCAGGGGTGGCGCTGCTGGCAAACAACTGCTGCGCGCTTTCAACCAAGGAGTCCAACTCGTTCATTATTCGCTCTTACTTCGTGTCTTATTTCGCTCTGAAAAAGAAACAAGGGCTAGTGCCTTTTCAAGCGCTAGCCCTTGCTGTGTATGCGCTAACAGCTATCAAAAAGATAGTTGCAAGCTGAGAACTTAAGCGGCCAGCTTGGCCTTGACTTGTTCCACGAT
>JAGNUJ010000093.1 GCA_017987055.1 Giesbergeria sp. | reverse complement strand
TTTGGTGGCGGTGCTGCGCGCCGAGGTCAACGCCGGCTCGACCTTTGCCCGCGCGCTGGCGCAGCACCCGCGCGAGTTTTCCGACATTTACTGCGCGGTGATTGGTGCGGGCGAGCACAGCGGCAGTCTGGGGCTGGTGCTAGAGAGGCTGGCCGACGACTTGGAGGAGCGCCAAGCGCTCAAAGCCAAGCTGATTGGCGCGGCGCTGTACCCGGCCATCGTCACCGTGGTGGCCATCGTCATCGTGCTGTTTTTGGTTGGCTACGTGGTGCCGCAGGTGGCCAGCGTGTTTGCCGGCAGCAAACGCGCACTGCCGTTTTTGACGGTGGCGATGCTGGCGCTGAGCGACTTTGTCCGCAGCTTTGGCTTGGCGCTGTTGGGTGCTTTGGTTTTGATAGCTATCAGCGCGCGCTGGGCCTTGGCCAGAGAGGTTTTTCGCCAAAAGTTTGATGCCGCATGGCTCAATGTCCCGATCGTCGGCAAACTGGCGCGCGGCTACAACGCGGCGCGCTTTGCCAGCACGCTGGCGATGCTGGCCGGCGCCGGTGTGCCGATTTTGAAAGCGCTGCAAGCCGCCGCCGAAACCCTGAACAACCGCGCCATGCGCGCCGACGCGCTAGACGCGCTGGTGCTGGTGCGCGAGGGCGCACCGCTGGCCTCGGCGCTGGCGCAGAAAAAGCGCTTTCCGGGGCTGTTGGCGATGTTTGCGCGTCTGGGCGAGCAGACTGGCCAGTTGCCCGTAATGCTGCAACGCGCCGCCGTGCAACTGTCCACCGAAGTGCAGCGGCGCGCCCTGCAACTGGCCACCATCTTGGAGCCGCTGCTGATCGTGGCGATGGGGCTGGTGGTGATGCTGATCGTGCTGGCCGTGCTGCTGCCCATCATCCAGCTCAACCAGTTTGTTAAATAAAACCACAGGTTTTCCACCATGACTGACCCGACCGCGCTCACTGAACACCCGGCCCCCGCCGCCGCGCCCGACAAGCTGGTGGTAGCGATTTCGTCGCGCGCGCTGTTTGATTTTGAAGAAGAAAACCAGCTGTTCGACCGCGGCCAAGCCTCGGACTACATGCAATTGCAACTAGAGCGGCTGGAGGTGCCTGCGCGCCCCGGCGTGGCGTTTTCGCTGGTTAAAAAGCTGCTGGCTTTCAATACGCCCGAGCACCAGCGCGTGCAGGTGGTGGTGCTCTCGCGCAACGACCCGGTCAGCGGGATGCGGGTGTTTCGCTCGGCACAGGCGCACGGTTTGGCCAGTGTGCAGCGCGGCGTGTTCACGCAGGGTGCGGCGCCGTTTCGCTATTTGCGCCCGCTGGGCGCGCATTTGTTTTTGTCAGCCAACGCCGCCGATGTGAACGAGGCGCTGGCTATGGGTTTTCCGGCGGCGCGCGTCGCCACGCAGTCAGCGCAGGCCAGCGTGACGCACCCGAACGAGGTGCGCATTGCTTTTGACGGTGACGCGGTGCTGTTCTCCGACGAAGCCGAGCGCGTGTTCCAGTCCGCCGGGCTGGACGCCTTTCAGGCACACGAGCGTGAAAAAGCGCTGCAACCTTTGCCGGCTGGCCCTTTCAAACCCTTCTTGAGCGCCCTGCACCGCCTGCAACACAGCCAGCACAGCGATGCGCCCGAAATGCGCATTCGCACCGCCTTGGTGACGGCGCGCGGCGCCCCAGCGCACGAGCGCGCTTTGCAAACGCTGATGAGCTGGAACATCACCGTCGATGAGGCGATGTTTCTCGGCGGCCTGCCCAAAGGTGAGTTTTTGCGCGAGTTTGAGCCGGATTTTTTCTTTGATGACCAAACCGGCCATGTCAGCGCCGCCGCCCTGCACGTTCCGTCTGGCCACGTCAGCAGCGGCATTGCCAACCAGCCGGTGCCGGGCGGCTAAGGAGTATGGAGATGCGATTTTTGAGAATGGTCAGCGCCGCGCTGTATATGGGTGTGTGCGCTGCGGCGGGCGCTAGCGCAGCAGGCCAAGTCACCGCCGACGGCGCGCCCTTGAGCAAAGGCGAAATCAAAGCCATGCGCGACTTCAAATTGCTGGACTTCAATGGCGACGGCAAAATCAGCCGCACCGAGGTGGCGCTGTTTCCGCGCCTAGCGGCAGCGTTCAGCGATGCCGACACCAACCGCGACAACTATTTGAGTTATGAAGAAGTGCGCGCCTACGCCGTGCTCTACCGCGCTGAGCGCGAAAAAAAGCGCCAGCAGCAAGAAGTGGGGCTGGGCACAAGCCAACCTACCTATACGCAAATTCAAAAATGATAGCTGCTAGCGCACGTATTTAAAGGGCTAGAGGCATAAAACACTGAAAATAAACGGTTCAAGGCCGACCGGGACGCTTGATGCTGGGGTCAGCGTAGATTGCAGACTCATCATTCTTGGCCTGCAACGCCATGCGCTCGGCTAGCGTTATTTTGTTGATGTCTTGCGCTAGTTCAATAGCACTGCCGCTGGCACGCCACATTTCACGCAGATGGTCGAGCAGCTGTTTGTAGATAGGCTCTTTAACCGGCTCTTCGGGTTCTTTGACGGATTCTGGTTTTTTGGTTTCCGTCCAATCCCGGTTAGGCAAGTCGGGAGCGGACGGTTTATCGGGCGTCTTGACAATGGCACCCTCGCCGAGCCGATCCATCGACTCGACGGGATTGGGTGCTTGCACTGGACGGATAGGCACTGCCCCCGAGGCTCCAGTGGAATACAAATCAGCGCCTTGGCTTTGCCAAGGTGAGGTTCGATCAAGAGGGGGTATCTGCATGATGTTGGCCTATGGTTGGTATTGAAATGAAGACTGCACTCACAGTCTCCGCCTTCATCTTATTACGGCAATAAACAGCGCTGATAAAGCGCTATATCGGCTGATTGAAGCACGACCGCAGAATTTTCTTCACCACCACGGTGCAACCGCGCGATTGCGGGTCACTTACAAAAACCGCTCCAGTAAGCGCCGCGATGCTTTATCAAAGGCATTGGTGTCCTCAATGGCGTACTGCACGCCGTCGCTGGCGGCAATCAGCAGCGCGCGGCTGCCGCGCAGGCGGCGGATGTCTTCTTCGCCCTTGAGTACCAACTGCGCTGCGCCCCGGTCGGTCTCCACCGTCCACGTGCTGGGGGTGGAAAAACTCGACACGCTGCAAATGCGCTTAATTACTGGCACAAATTCGCGCAGCGCCAGCTCTTCTTGCAGCAGGCTGCGCGGCTGCGGCGCGACATCGCTCAAGCGCTCAATCCACAGCAGCTCGTGGCCGTCGCTGCCGATGAGGGACAAGCCCTCGTCGGGCGCGGCCAGCGGAAAGGCGCGCACCGGCACCACGTCGGTGTGGACTGTGCCGCCCGCCAGCGTCAGTACCAAGCGGCCGTGGGCGTTGCGCGCTAGCTGGAGTGTGGTGGTGGGGTCGGTCGTGCTCATGGGGTTTGGCTTTCAGCAGGGTGAACGGCGGCATCGGCATGGACTAGCACGCCAGCGGCCTGCGCGTCTTCTTCCGCGCGGCGCACTTGGGCTTCGTAGAGGCGCCAATACGCGCCTTTTTGCGCTATCAACTCGTCGTGCGGGCCGACTTCGACCACTTCACCGCGGTCCATCACCACCAGCCGGTCGGCTTTGCGCAGCGTCGACAGGCGGTGCGCAATCGCAATCGTGGTGCGCCCTTGCACCAAGTTGTCCAGCGCTTTTTGGATTTCTTTTTCCGTCTCGGTGTCCACCGCCGACGTCGCTTCGTCGAGGATGAGGATGCGCGGGTCGATCAAGAGCGCGCGCGCAATGCTGATGCGCTGGCGCTCGCCGCCCGACAGGCCTTGGCCGCGCTCGCCGACCAGCGAGTCGTAGCCGTGTGCCAAGCGCAAGATAAATTCGTGGGCGTGCGCGGCGCGGGCGGCGGCCATGATTTCGGCGCGGGTGGCGTCGGGTTTACCGTAGGCAATGTTCTCGGCAATGGTGCCGAAGAACAAAAATGGCTCTTGCAACACCAAGCCAATGTTGCTGCGGTAATCGGCCACCGCCAAGCGGCGAATATCGACGCCGTCCAATTGAATCGAGCCGTCGCTGACGTCGTAAAAACGGCAAATCAAGTTGGCCAGCGTGCTTTTGCCCGAGCCGCTGTGGCCGACCAAGCCAATCATCTCGCCGGGGCGAATGTCCAAATCGAGCTTTTTAATCACCGCCCGGCTGCCGTAGCGAAAGCCGACTTGCTGCAGCGTAATTGCGCCCTGCACGCTGGGCAGTTTGACCGGCTGCGCCGGGTCGGGCACGTTGCTGACGTGGTCGAGGATGTCAAAAATGCGCTTGGCACCCGCTGCGGCCTTTTGCGTGACCGAGACGATGCGGCTCATCGAGTCGAGGCGGCCATAAAAGCGGCCGATGTAGGCAATAAACGCCGTCAGCACACCGACGGTGATTTGGCTCTGCGCCACTAACCAAATACCAAAGCCCCAGACCACCAGCAGACCGATTTCCGTCAGCAGTGACACCGTAGGTGAAAACAGCGCCCAGGTTTTGTTGAGTTTGTCGTTGACCTGTAGGTTGTGCTGGTTGGCATCGTGAAAGCGCTGTGCCTCGCGCTTTTCTTGCGCAAAAGCTTTGACGACGCGGATGCCGGGAATGGTGTCGGCCAGCACGTTGGTCACCTCGCTCCAAACCCGGTCGATTTTTTCAAATCCGGTGCGCAGACGGTCGCGCACGGTGTGGATCATCCAGCCAATAAACGGCAGCGGCACCAATGTGGCCAGCGCCAGCCACGGGTTGATGGAGAACAAAATCGCCGCTGTCATCAAAATCATCAGCACGTCGGTGACAAAGTCCAGCGCGTGCAGCGATAAAAACAGGTTGATGCGGTCGGTCTCGGAGCCAATGCGTGCCATCAGATCGCCGGTGCGTTTGGCACCAAAGTAGTCCAGCGACAGGCGCAGCAAATGCCCATAGGTGGTGGTGCGCAAATCGGCACCAATGCGCTCAGACACCAGCGCCAGCACATAGGTGCGCGCCCAGCCCAATCCCCACGCCAATACCGCCGAGGCCAGCAGACCCGACAGATAGAGCAGCACCAAGCTGGTTTCGATCTGCTGGCCGTTTTGGAACGGAATCAGGATGTCGTCTATCAGCGGAATCGTCAGGTAGGGCGGCACCAGCGTTGCAGCGGTCGATGCCATGGTCAGCGCAAAGCCGGCGGCCAGCTGGCCTTTATACGGCTTGGCAAAGCGCCACAGCCTCAGTAGCACCCACGTTGAGGTGTGCGCTGGCTGCGTGCGGGCGCAGACCGGGCACTCTTCGGCGTCGGGCGGCAGCGCTGCGTGGCAGGTCGGGCATGGGGTGGTATCTTCGTAGATGGCGACACCCGGCTGGCCGCTGGTGACACGCGCTAGATGCGCCAATTGCTGCTCAAAGCGCTGCACCAGCCGCAGTGCTGCTGCGTGCGCTCCCAGCGTAAAGCGCCACAGTGCCAGTCGCTGCGCGCTGTCGTGCAGCTCCAGTGTGCCGACACCGCCGTGCTCCAGCAGGCGCAGTTGCAAGCCAGCAGTCAGCGGCCACGCGCGCCACGTGTCGGTGCCCGGCTCGCAGGCCAGTAGGCGCTGCTCGGTCAAGATGACGCGGCCCGCAGCAAAGCGCAGCTCAGCGCTCAGGTCAACCTCTAGCGTGGCCAGTGCGTTTTCATCGGGGGCAAGCACCGCTTGCGCTGCGGACATTGAAAAGTCCGCCAAAACAGCCGAGGCGTTTACAGAATCATGTTGCATGGATTGTTTTTCTCACTCTTGGCGGTGCCAAGCTCTTTGGCTGTGTGCCATGCAGCATTTAACGCTTGAAACGCCCTGTCGGCTGACACCGCTGCACTGGCGCACAATTCCACTCTTTCTCTTTTTCATCCCTGCACGCTCTCACTGACCGGTTGCGACCCATGGCACAAATCAAAGATATCGAACTGCTGCGCATCAACTATTTGCGCGGTCCCAACATCTGGACTTACCGCCCCGTGCTGGAAGTCTGGCTCGATTTGGGGGTGCTGGAAGATTTTCCGTCCCACCAGCTGCCGGGCTTTAACGACCGGCTGACCGCGTGGCTGCCCGCGCTGATTGAGCACCACTGCGGCGTCGGCGAGCGCGGCGGCTTTTTGCAGCGCCTGCAAGAAGGCACGTGGTGCGGCCATGTGCTGGAGCACATCGTCAT
>JAGNUJ010000020.1 GCA_017987055.1 Giesbergeria sp. | reverse complement strand
GCCGAGGTCTACGAGCGCCTGGGCAGCCCCGAGGGCGAGCTGGCGCTGGCCGAATGCGTGCTGTATTTGGCCGTGGCGCCCAAGTCCAACGCCGCCTACAAGGCCTACAACGCGGCGCGCGCGCTGGTCAAGCAGGGCGCCTCGCAGCCGGTGCCGCTGCATTTGCGCAATGCGCCGACAGCGTTGATGCAGACGCTGGACTACGGCAAGGGCTACCGCTATGCCCACGACGAAGCGGATGGCTTTGCGGCGGGCGAACAGTATTTGCCCGATGGCATGGCCGCGCCCGGGTTTTATCAGCCGGTGCGCCGTGGTTTAGAAATAAAGATTGCTGACAAACTCGACCAGTTGCGTGCCCGTAATGCGGCCGCCGCCGCCGGCAAATAGGCTTAGTTGCCCTCTGGTGCCGCAGCCAACGCGGTTGGTTTTTACACGCTGTTTCAACCGGCAACAACGTCAGCTTTGTGTTTCTATGGATTTGGAGGGCAGGGTTAAACTCCCCGAGTTCGCGCAAATCCTGTGTTTTTGATGGGGCTGCGCCATTTTTCCCTCCAATTCCCCCTGAGGAGTTTTCATGCTGTTTGGCAAACTTTTGCCGCGCGAAGGTAATTTTTTCGAGATGTTCAACCAACATGCCGACTGCATCGTCGATGCGGCGCATTCGTTTGCACTTCTCGTAGCCCATTACAACGACCCGCACCTGCGAGAAAAATACGCCCAAGACGTCGATACCGCCGAGGGCGCGGCTGACCGGGTGACCCACGAAGTCAATAAGGCGGTACACAAAACGTTTATTACGCCGATTGATCGCGAACAAATTCACACCCTCATCAACACCATGGACGATGTGGCAGACCTGTTTCAAGACTCTGCCGAGACCATGAACCTCTACGACATCCGCCATATGACGGATGAAATTTCGCGTCTGACCGACTTGAGTGTCAAGTGCTGCGAGCGTATGCGCACCGCCGTCAATTTGCTCAACAAGTTGGCTGACCCGGCCACGGCGGAAGCGGCACTCAAAGCCTGCGAAGAGATTGACGTGCTCGAGGGCGATGCCGACCGTGTGCTGCGCTCGGCCATGAGCAAGCTGTTTCGCGAAGAGCCGGATGTGCGCGAGCTGATTAAGCTCAAGGCGATTTACGAATTGCTTGAAACCATCACCGACCGGTGTGAGGATGTGGCCAATTTGATCGAGGGCATCGTCCTCGAAAACTCCTGACCAGCTAAGAAACGGTTCATTTATGGAAACCGTACAAACTGCCCTGTGGGTTGTGGTTGTGTTGGTCGCGTTGGCCATCGTCTTTGACTTTATGAACGGCTTTCACGACGCGGCCAATTCGATTGCCACCGTGGTCTCGACCGGAGTGCTCAAGCCCGGCCATGCGGTGGTATTTGCCGCATTTTTTAACTTTATTGCGATTTTTGTTTTCCACCTCAGCGTGGCCGCCACTATTGGCAAAGGCATTGTGGAGCCGGGGGTGGTCGATACACACGTGATTTTTGGCGCTTTGGTGGGGGCCATTACTTGGAATTTGATTACTTGGTACTACGGCATTCCCAGTAGCTCGTCGCACGCGCTGATTGGCGGCATCGTCGGCGCAGTGATTGCCAAAGCTGGCGCTAGCTCGCTGGTGTCCTCGGGCATCTGGAAAACCATTGCGTTTATTTTCATCTCGCCGCTGCTGGGCTTTTTGCTCGGCTCCATCATGATGGTGGCGGTGGCGTGGATTTTTCGCCGCTCGCGCCCCAGCAAGGTCGATAAGTGGTTTCGCCGTTTGCAATTGGTCTCGGCCGGTGCCTATAGCTTGGGGCACGGCGGCAACGACGCGCAAAAAACCATCGGCATTATTTGGCTGCTACTGATTGCCACGGGCTACACCGCTCCGGGCGATGCTTCGCCGCCGACGTGGGTCATTGTGAGCTGCTACACGGCGATTGGTATGGGCACGATGTTTGGTGGCTGGCGTATTGTGAAAACGATGGGCCAGAAAATCACAAAACTCAAACCTGTTGGCGGTTTTTGTGCTGAAACCGGCGGTGCGATGACGCTGTTTTTGGCGACGGTGATGGGCATTCCGGTCTCGACCACGCACACCATTACCGGTGCGATTGTTGGCGTTGGCTCCACTCAGCGCGCTAGCGCGGTGCGTTGGGGCGTGGCGGGCAACATCGTCTGGGCCTGGGTCTTGACGATTCCGGCCAGTGCTTTTGTGGCTTCTGTGGCTTACTGGATTAGCTTGCAGCTGTATTAAAGATATACTTGTCGGCTTTGCAGCGTGTCGCTGACCGGGTGGTCATGTCGCGTGTCTCAACGTTGCGAACTCTGGGCTATTGGCGTCAAACGCCAGCCCCCACCCGAAGGATTAATCATGGTCGTCATCCGACTTTCCCGCGGCGGTTCTAAAGGCCGTCCTTTCTTCAACATCGTCGTTGCCGACAAGCGCGTGCGCCGCGATGGCCGCTTTATCGAGCGTTTGGGTTTCTACAACCCCAGCGCTAAAGGCGGCGAAGAAGGCCTGCGCATTGCGCAAGACCGTCTGGCCTACTGGGTCGGCGTGGGCGCCCAGTCGTCCCCCACCGTGGATCGCCTGATCAAGCAAGCTGCTAAAGCTGCTGCTTAATTAAGCCTCCCGAAAAGGGCGGGTTTTGTTCGGTGTACTTCGGTGTGCCGCACGAAACCCGCCCTTTGTCATTTTCTAGCCCTTTTTTTGATCTGCTGACTCTTATGCCTACTGCCTTGAATTTGGAAACTGCCGAGCTACCGGCCGACGCGGTCGAAGTCGGTCGCATTACCGAGGCTTGGGGCGTTAAAGGCTGGTTCAAAGTGCTGTCGCACAGCGCCGAACCCAAAACTATTTTGGCCGCCAAGCGCTGGTATTTGCAGCCCAGCGAGCGCGGCGCGCGCACTTTTTCCGGCACCGCTGTGCTGCCGATTCGCCAGTCCAAGATGCATTCGGACGTGGTGGTGGCGTGGGCCGAGGGCATTGACGACCGCGACGCGGCCGCGCTGCTGGGCGGCGCGCGCATTTTTGTGCCGCGTACGGACTTTGCCAAAACCCAAGAGGACGAGTTTTATTGGGTCGATTTGATTGGTCTCGACGTGGTCAACCGCGAAGGCATAGCACTCGGTCAAGTGCGCGATTTGATGACCACCGGGCCGCAAACCGTGCTGGTGCTGGCCTTCGAGGAAGATGGCAAGCCGCAAGAGCGCATGATTCCCTTCGTCTCGGCTTTTGTGGACAAGGTCGAGCTGCCCGAGCGCCGCATCACCGTCGATTGGCAACCCGACTACTAAGCTCCCGCCATGCGCTTTGATGTCATCACCCTGTTTCCTGAGCTGTTCGCGCCGTTTTTGGCCAGCGGCATCACCCGCCGTGCTTACACCTCGGGCTTGGTGGACGTGCGCCTGTGGAATCCACGCGACTACGCTGAAGGCAATTACCGCCGTGTCGATGATCGCCCGTTTGGCGGCGGCCCCGGCATGGTGATGATGGCACCGCCGCTGGAGCGCTGCTTGGCCGCCATTCGCACTGACCGTGCTGAAGCAGTCGAACAAACCGTGCCACTGGTGCTGTTCTCGCCGATTGGCACGGCGTTGAACCACGCTGGCGTCGAGCACTGGTCGGCCAGTGCCGGCGCGGTACTGCTGTGTGGCCGCTACGAGGGCATTGACCAGCGTTTTATTGACGCCCATGTGGACGTGCAAATCAGCTTGGGCGACTTTGTGCTGTCGGGCGGCGAGATTGCTGCGCTGGCCTTGCTCGACGCGGTGGCGCGGCTGCAGCCCGGCGTGCTCAACGACGAGGGCAGCCACCAACTCGATAGCTTTAACCCAGCGCTGGATGGCTTGCTGGACTGCCCGCACTACACGCGCCCGGAAGAATGGGATGGGCGCGGCGTGCCTGCGGAGTTGCTCTCGGGCCACCACGCGCGCATTGAGCGCTGGCGGCGTGACCAGCGTTTGGCACTCACCGCCCAGCATCGCCCCGAGCTGATTGCTGCTGCCCGTGCCGCAGGTGCATTCGCTCCAGCGGACGAGGTACGGTTAGCGCAGCTGAAATAGCTATAATCGCAGGCTTTGCGATCCTCTGGCCGGCCGCTTTACCTGCATCGCACTTGACGTGCTGCACGCAAAGCCTGAACGTCAATCCCGACGCTGCCACTTATGGCGCGGACATGATCGTTGAATGACAACATGAACCTGATTCAAACCCTCGAAGCGGAAGAAATTGCCCGCCTTGGCAAAACCCTGCCTGAATTTGCACCCGGCGACACGATCATCGTGAGCGTCAACGTGGTTGAAGGCGCACGCAAGCGCGTTCAAGCCTACGAAGGTGTCGTGATTGCCAAGCGCAACCGTGGCCTCAACAGCGGCTTCACCGTGCGCAAAATGTCCAGCGGCGAAGGCGTGGAGCGTACGTTCCAAACCTACAGCCCACTGATCGCCAAGATCGAAGTCAAGCGCCGTGGTGACGTGCGCCGCGCCAAGTTGTACTACCTGCGCGAGCGCAGCGGCAAGTCGGCACGTATCAAAGAAAAGCTGCCACAGCGCGTCAACAAGAAGGCCGTTGCTGCAGCAGCCGCCGCAGCACCCGTGGCTGGCGCGTAAAGACTGCGCTCTCGCTTGAGAACTTCGGTTTTCAAGCGCGCCCAACCGCTACCAGCGATATGCTGATAGCGGTTTTTTTATGGGTTTTTACTTTGTCCTCTTCCTCCAAATTGCCGCCGCCGCAATCCTCGCTACCCAACATCGACCCGCGCCAGATGGCTGTGCTGGGTGTCGATACGCACTTGCCAGCGGTGCCGGTGGAGGCCCAAACGCCCGATGCACTGCGCCAGCGCTTTGCCCTGCCGCCGCTGTGGCAGCCAGAGATTGAGAGCGAAAAAAGCTTTTCCGTGCGCCCGCCGGCGCACGCATCCATCTTGCTGCCCATCGTGATGCGCGAGCAGCCGATGGTGCTGCTGACCGAGCGCACTGCGCACTTATCGACCCATTCCGGCCAAGTCGCCTTTCCCGGTGGCCGCGCTGACCCGCAAGACCCAAATCCCGTCGCTACCGCGTTGCGCGAGGCCGAAGAAGAAGTCGGCTTAGACGCGCGTTTTGTGCAGGTGCTGGGCACTTTGCCAACCTACGCTACCGCCTCCTCGTTCATCATTTCGCCGGTGGTGGCGCTGGTGCAGCCCGATTGCGTACTGCGCCCCAATCCGTACGAAGTGGCCGAGATTTTTGAAGTGCCGTTGGCCTTTTTACTTAATCCAGCGCACCACCAGCGCCACGCGTGGGAGTGGCAAGGGGTGCGGCGTGAGTGGTTTGCTATGCCCTACCAAAGCGGCGCCAAAAATCACTTCATCTGGGGTGCTACCGCCGGCATCTTGCGCAATTTTTACCGCTTCATGCGCGCCTGATCGTCTGGGCTGTGGCTAGCGCTGACACTGTGACCAGACCTTTCAAGCTGTATCGCTATCATTGCCCCCCATGAGTTTCTTTGCCATCTTGTTTGCCTTGTTGATTGAGCAAGCGCGTCCGCTGGCCGCCAGCAACCCCATCCATGCCGGATTGCGTGCTTGGTGCGTGTCGGTTCGCCGCAATTTTGATGCGGGCACGCCGCGCAACGCTTGGATTGCTTGGAGCGCCGCCGTGCTGGTACCAGCGCTGTTGGTTGTGGGCGTGCACTGGTGGCTGCTGTGGGGCTTGGGCTGGCCATTTGCCGTGCTGTGGAACGTGGCGGTGCTGTATCTGACGCTGGGTTTTCGCCAATTCAGCCACCACTTCACCGGTTTGCGCGATGCGCTGGAAGAGGGCGATGAAAACCGCGCACGCCAATTGCTGGCCGATTGGCAAAAAGTCGATGCCAGCGAACTGCCGCGCAGCGCGCTGGTGCGCCATGTGATTGAGTATTCGGCACTGGCCTCGCACCGCCATGTGTTTGGCGTACTGGCGTGGTATTCGGGCTTGGCTGCGCTGGGTTTGGGGCCGCTAGGCGCCGTGCTGTACCGCATGGCTGAATTTGTCTCGCGCTACTGGAAAGAGCGCCCCGCCAGCGAAGTCCAGCGCGCCAGCGTGGTGCTGCAAGCGGCGGCGGCCAAAGCGTGGATGGTGGTTGATTGGCTACCGGCGCGCTTAACGGCGCTGTGCTTTGCGATGGTCGGCAGCTTTGAAGAGGCGATTGATGGCTGGCGCTTCCACGCGCAGCACTTTCCCAACGACAACGACGGCGTGGTGCTGGCCGCCACCGCCGGCGCGCTGAATGTGCGCTTGGGCGGCGAGGCTTTGAACGCGCGCGTCGATGGGTTGGCGCAGCAAGGTTTTACCGTCGATGCCAGCGTGGGCAACAGCGCTGGCACCCCGGGGCGTGAGCCCGAAGTCGGCCACCTGCGCAGCGTGGTCGGGCTGGTCTGGCGCTCGGTGGTGGTGTGGATGCTGCTGCTGGCGCTCCTGACGCTGGCGCGGCTACTGGGCTGAGCGCTTAGTAGCGTGTCTGCCCCAGCTCGGCAAACAAATCACTGTAAATTTTATAGCGGTTAGCGCTTATGTCTGCTGGGCTAGAGCCGTTTTTCATCGTTTCTAGCACGCCACAACCCGGCTCGTGCAGGTGGGTGCAGTTGTAAAACTTGCAGGCGCTGGCGTGCGCGGCAATGTCGGGCATGCAGCCGGCCAGCTGCATCGGCGCGATGTGTTGCAGGCCAAATTCTTGAAAGCCCGGCGAATCAATCAGCGCGGTGGTGCGCTCTGCATCGACCCAATACAGCGAGGTGCTGGTGGTGGTGTGCTTGCCCGAATTGAGCGCCTGCGAAATTTCGTTGGTCAACACCGTAGCGCCGGGCACCATCAGGTTGATCAGCGTGCTTTTGCCCGAGCCAGACGGCCCCAGCACCAGCGTGGTTTTGCCGCGCAGGTGTTGCATCAACACCTCGCGATCGACTTCGCCGGAGGCAGTCAGCGAGAGCGCCAACACCCCGTAGTGGTGCTGACCGTCGGCGCGGGCCATGTGGCGATACGGCAGCAGCCGCTCCCAAGCGCGGGCAAACGGCTCGACCAAGTCGGTTTTGTTCAGTGCAATCAGCGGGGTGATGTGCGCGGCTTCGGCCGCAATCAGCGCGCGGGCGAGTTGGCTCTCAGAAAACACCGGCTCGGCGGCAATCAAAATCAGCACTTGGTCAAGGTTGGCGGCAAACGACTTGGTGCGGATTTCGTCTTGGCGATAGAACAGATTGCGCCGCTCTTGCACTTTCTCGATCGTGCCCTCGTGCCCTTGGCCGGCGGGCGCGGCTTGCCACAGCACTTGGTCGCCGACAACGGCTTGGCTTTTTTTACCACGCGGATGGCAAATGCGCCGGGTGCCATCGGGCGACTCGACCATGCAATGGCGGCCGTGGCTGGCGACGACCAGACCGGGTTGCAGCGTGCTGCGTTGGTTGGTATTCATGGGGTCAAGCTCTCTAATGCATCAAAGCGCGCTGCGCAATCTACATCCCGTTCCGACACACCGGCGGCGGCGTGCGTTTGCAGACGCACCACGCAGCGGTCGTAATGCACCGATAAATCCGGGTGGTGGTCTTGCGCGTGGGCAATAAAGGCCACGGCGTTGACGAAGGCGATGGTCTGGTAATAGTTGGCGAAGCGGTAGGTTTTTTCGATGGCTTGATTTGCGCCTTCACCCTGTAAGCGCCAACCGTCGAATGCCGCTATTTTTGCTTCTATTTCAATAGCTGTTAGCGCACGTATTGATTGGGCTAGAGCCTGTTTTGATGCAAATTTTGTCATAAATCAGGCCCAAGGGGCGTTGGCAGGCGGGCTAAACGCTCGTTGGCGGGTGGGTGCGAGTAATAAAACCGCACATACAGCGGGTCGGGGGTCAGCGTGGCGGCGTTGTCTTGGTACAGCTTGAGCAGCGCCGAGGCCAAGTTTGCGCCATCGGCCTGCGCCGCCGCGTAGGCGTCGGCCTGAAACTCATCGCGGCGCGACAGGCCGGCAAACAGCGGTCCCAAAAACACGGTAAACACCGGCACCACCAGCAAAAACAGGATTAAAGCCAGCGCATCATTGGGCGTGCCCGGCATGTAGGACACCAGCAGCGACAAGCTCGGGCGCACGCCCAGACCGCTGTAAAACCACGGCTGCAGCATCAGCCAGCCCAGCAGCGCAAAGCCGGCCAAGCTCAGCGCAAACAGCAGCACCATGCGGCGCACGATGTGGCGGTGCTTGAAGTGGCCCAGCTCGTGCGCCAGCACTGCTTCGACCTCGCCCGGCGAGAGTTGGCGCAGCAGCGTGTCGTAAAACACCACCCGTTTGGCCGCGCCAAAGCCGGTGAAATAGGCGTTGGCGTGCGCACTGCGCCGGCTGCCGTCCATCACAAACAAGCCCTTGGCGGCAAAGCCGCAGCGCTGCATCAGGGCAGTGACGCGCGCTTTGAGCGATTCGTCTTCCAGCGGCTGAAATTTGTTGAACAGCGGCGCGATAAACGTCGGATACACCACCATCAGCAGCAGGTTAAAGCCCATCCACACTGCCCACGCCCACAGCCACCACAGCGAGCCAGCCGCGCCCATCAGCCACAGCATCAGCGCGGCAATGGGCAGGCCAATCAGCGCGCCAACCAGCGCGGATTTGAGCAGGTCGCCCAGCCACAGGCGCAGCGTCATTTGGTTAAAGCCAAAGCGCTGCTCAATCACAAAGGTTTGGTACAGCGTGCTGGGCAGGTCAATCAGGCTACTAATCAACACAAATGCCACCAGCAGCGCCAGTTGCTGCGCCATGCCCGCGCCCAGCAGGCCAAGCAGCCATTGGTTCAGCAGGTCGAGGCCGCCCAGCACCGTCCAGCCCACCAAGACGGCAGCGCCGAGCGCCATTTCTAGCAGGCTAAAGCGCGCTTTGGTGATGGTGTAGTCGGCGGCTTTTTGGTGCGCTTGCAGCGTGATGCGCTGGGCAAAAGCGGTTGGCACCGCGTTGCGGTGGCGCGCTACATGGCGAATTTGGCGCGAGGCCAGCCAAAATTTCAGCAGCAAACCCAAGACGAGGGCGACGAGAAAAGCCAAAGTCATGGCCAGCGAAGGGGGGAAGGAGGCGGGTAGCGCCACAGGCATTTCAGGCATGAGGCGCGAGTGTAGGGCATCAGCGACAATGGCGCGCATGTCCGAAATCTCCCTTTTATCCCCCATTTCTTCTGCCGTTTCTGCCCCTGAATCTGCATCGATACCCGCGCCCACTGCGGCGCCGGTGTTGGCCAAATCGGATCAAAACTTGGTCTGGCTCGATTGCGAAATGACCGGCCTCAATCCGCAAAAAGAACGCATCATCGAAATTGCCTTGGTCGTCACTGGGCCCAATTTAGAGTCGCCGACCGAAGGCCCGGTGCTGGTGATTCACCAGTCGGACGAGCTGCTCGGCCAGATGGACGCATGGAATAAAGGCACGCACGGCCGCACCGGTTTGATTGAAAAAGTCAAAGCCTCGACGATCACTGAAGAGCAGGCACAAGAGCAAATTTTGCAGTTTTTAAAGCGCTACATCCCCAAGGGCAAAGTGCCACTGTGCGGCAACAGCATTGGCCAAGATCGGCGCTTTTTGGCGCTGTACATGCCCAAGCTGGAAGCGTTTTTTCACTACCGCAACGTGGATGTCAGCACGCTGAAAGAATTGTCCAAGCGCTGGAAGCCAGCGGCGTATTCGAGCTTTAAGAAAGCACAAAAACACACCGCTCTGGCCGATGTTTACGAGTCGATTGACGAGCTGGCGCACTACCGCGCGCAGTTATTTGCGTTGTAATTGACACCAAGGGGGTTGCGGGAAAACCCCAATTCATGCCATAATCCAGCGCTGCACCGCACAATGCTGTGCAGATTGCGCATCTCCCCTCACACGCCGGGTCTCAGCGAACATCAAAAGCTAAAAGCAAATTTAATTTGCTGCTTTGCACAGTTCGCACCAAATGCCCAGCCGCACCGGCCACTGCCAGTGCAGGTTTCGTTTGATGGTTGATGTTTTTTAACCATTGACGATGCCACCGCTAGCTGCGCTAGCGTTCGCTTTCGTGTGAGAAAAAATACATGACTGACACTTTCCAAGTGCAGGGCGATTTCGCGCCTGCCGACTCCTCTATTGCCACCGCTGACGTTGCTGTGCACAGCGCCATTAATGCTGTCGCTGCCATCGCCGCAGCTGCTGCCGCCTCTGACGAAGCCGACAACATGGCCGTGACCGAAAAGCCCAACGGCTTTATCGAGCTGGGCTTGGCACCTGAGCTGGTACAAGCCGTGGCCGACCTGGGCTACACCCAGCCGACCAGTGTGCAAAGCCAAGCCATTCCTTTGGCAATGGGCGCTGGCGCTGAAGGCAGCCGTTTTATCGACCTGATGGTTTCTAGCCAGACCGGTAGCGGTAAGACCGCCGCTTTTTTATTGCCCGTGCTGCACACGCTGATTCGCCAACAAGCCGAAGCCGAAGCCGAAGCCCGCGCTGAGTTTGAAAAGTCGGTCGCCGACGCTATTGCCCGTGGCGAAGCGCCGCCTAAGCGCGCCAAACGCAAAGACCCGACCAACCAACGCAACTTCAAGCCCGCCGTTCCCGGCGCGCTGATTGTTTGCCCCACCCGCGAGCTGGCCCAGCAAGTGGCGCACGACGCTATCGACTTGGTCAAGCACGCCCGTGGCCTGCGCGTGGCCAACGTGGTCGGCGGTATGCCTTACCAGTTGCAAATTGCCAAGCTGCAAAACGCTGACTTGGTGGTGGCTACTCCCGGTCGTTTGCTTGACCTGCAGCGCTCGATGCAAATCAAGCTCGACAAGGTGCAGTTCTTGGTGGTGGACGAGGCCGACCGTATGCTCGACTTGGGCTTCTCGGACGACTTGGCCGACATCAACCAACTGACCAGCCAGCGCAAGCAAACCATGATGTTCAGCGCCACCTTTGCGCCGCGCATCCAGCAGCTGGCCATGCGCGTGATGCGTGACGGTGGCACCTCGGTCAAGAAGATTCAAATTGACACCCCGCACGAAAAGCACGCCAACATCAAGCAAGTGCTGTACTGGGCGGACAACGCACAGCACAAGCGCAAGATGCTCGACCACTGGTTGCGCGACACCACCATCAACCAAGCCATCGTCTTTGCCAGCACCCAAGTGGAGTGCGACGGTTTGGCCGCTGACTTGCAACAAGAAGGCTTTAGCGCCGTCGCCCTGCACGGCGCTTTGAGCCAAGGCCTGCGCAACCGCCGCCTGATGGCACTGCGCGAAGGCCAAGTGCAAATTTTGGTGGCGACTGACGTGGCCGCACGCGGCATTGACGTGCCCACCGTGACCCACGTTTTCAACTACGGCCTGCCGATGAAGGCTGAGGACTACACCCACCGCATTGGCCGTACCGGCCGCGCAGGCCGCGATGGTCTGGCCATTACGTTTGCTGAATTTCGCGATCGCCGCAAGATTTTCGACATCGAAGGCTACAGCCACCAGCAGTTCAAGGCGGAAGTGATTCCGGGCTTGGAGCCAGTGCAGCGTTTCCCACAGGGCGGCAGCCGTCCACAAGGTGACTTTGGCGGCGGTGGCCGTGGTGCGCCGCGTGGCAAGTTTGGCGGCAGCGGTGACCGTGGCGGCTTCGGCGGCGGTGGTGGCGCACGCGGCTTCGGCGGCGGTGACCGTGGTGGATTTGGTGGCGGCGGCGGCTTCGGCGGCGACCGTGACCGCAGCGACCGCGGTGAGCGCAGCTTCGGCGGCGCCAGCGGCTTCAATGACCGCCAACGCACCCAAGGCCGTCCTGACGAGCGCAGCTTTGCTGCGCGCAAGCCCGCGTTTGGCGACAGCCCACGTCCAGCGTTTGCCCCGCGCGGCGAAGGCGGCGGCGCTGCCCGTGGCGACTTTGCCCCGCGCCGTGACAACGACAGCTTTGCCCCGCGCAAGCCAGCGTTTTCTAAGCCCGGCGCTGGCGGCCCTGGCGGTGCCGGTGGCGGCAAGCCCTTCACACCGCGCGGCGATGCACACAAGCGCCCAGCACGCCCAGCACGTTAATCGCTGCTAGCGGCTAACCGCTCACAACAAAAAAACCGGCTCTTTCAATAGCGCCGGTTTTTTTTCGTCCCATGCTGAACTTCAAAACCAATCAAATTAATCAAAATTGATAGCTGCTATCGCACGTATTTAAAGGGCTAGAGGCCTAAAATAGCCTAAATTAGCACTGTGGATTGCTAATGGCCGAGCAACTCGCCAATCGCCTTCAAATCTTCTACCCGGTCACAAATAGCCTTCACCGCCATCATGATCGGAATGCCCAGCAGCAGCCCCCATAAACCCCACAGCCAACCCCACGCTAGCACGCTGACAAACACGGCAACTGGGCTCATGCTGCTAGTGCGGCTGGTCAGCCACGGCGTGAGCAGGTTGCCAACCAGCGTATGAATCAGCAGCGAGGCAGCGCCCACGGCCAGCGCCATGTCCAGCGTGCCAAATTGCAAAAACGCCATCAGCGCCGAAGCACCGGTGACGACGATGGAGCCGATGTAGGGCACCAAATTCAGCCCGCCTGCCAGTACCCCCCACACTAGCGCGTTTTGCAGGCCAAGCGCCGCATATGCCGCGCCGGTGCAGACACCAACAATCACGCTGGTCAGTGCCTGCACCAACAGATAGCGCTGGATTTGGCCGGTGATTTCTTTCAGTACCTGCTTGGTGACTTTTTTGCGCTCCAAGCTCGGCCCGGTAATGCGCACCAGCTTGCGCTGAAAAGTGTCGCCCGAGGCCAGCGCAAAAAACGTCAAAAACACCACTACCGTAAATTGCCCCAGTCCGGACAGCACGCCGACGGTGCCGCTCCACAAATACTCGCGGATATTGAGCGGCGGGCGCTCAATTTGCACGCGCTGCACGCCGCGCAGTGCGGCCGGAGAGGTGCGGTTCTCGGCGGCGACTTGTTCGATTTGGGTGGCGGCTTTTTGCACTTTGTCTAGCGCGCCCGGGCCTTCTTTGGCGCGGCTGCGCAGCGTGTTGCGCACTTTTTGTACGGCGACAGGCAGCGACTCAATCAGCTGCGTCGCGCCCTCGTTCAGTTGCAGGGCTGTAAAGCCCAGCCCGCCCAGCAGCGACAGCAGCAGCACCGCTGCGCCCAGCCAGCGCGGAATGTGCCAGCGCTGCATCGCGCTTACCGCCGGCGATAAGGCGCTGACCATCAGCACGCTGACTGCCACCGGCACAAACACTGCCGCTGCCCAGTGCAGCATCGCTACGCTGGCAATCAGCGCCAGCAGCGCCAATGACAGGTTGCGCACATTGACCTGCGTATGCAATTGCAACTGCGTCGCGGGCTGGGATGGGGCGGCATCCAGCGCAGCATCCAGTGCGGCGCTCAGCAAGGGGATATCGGTAGTGGCTTGTGCGCTAGCAGGCGCGGTGTCGGCGGCGACTTCAGTCGGCTCAAGCGGGGCAGATGCGGTGGACATGGCCTATTTTCGCTCTACAGCGGGGTGCTTGGGTACAGACCGCAGTCGTCTTGGTGCCGACTGCTGGTGCCAACAGCAGGTAAAAGAGCGGTGAAAAGTCGCATTGTTTTGCCGATAGGCCAGCCGCTGGGAGCACTACCATAGGTGCCATGCAAATTTCTCACAACTGCCCTGCGCCTCGGTGCGCAGCCCCTTGGCTGGCCGTGTTGGCAGCGGCGGCGGCGCTCATGGCGGGCGGCTGCTCGACGCTAGACGTGCCGCGCGCTGACAACTACTCAGCCACCGGACAGAAAAAAGCCCGCGCCGTTCACCACTGGGACGTACTGGCCGATGACGTTGCCGGCCGCATCGCCGGAAAAATCAGCGATTGGCCACAGGGCGAATACCCGATTTACATCGTCCCTGCGACCGATTCGGATTTCAACCAAGGCTTTCGCAAGCTCTTGATTACGCGCTTGCTCGACCGGGGGCTGTATTTGTCCACCGAACCGACCGATGTGGTGCTGACTTTTGATGCGCAAGTGGTGGTGCATCCCGACCCGGTGGCTAACAAAGTGCAACTGCCCGCGACTGCGCTGGCCGCTGGAATCGCGGTGGCGCGCGATGCGTTCTCGTTCCGCCACAGCACGCCGTCGGGCATTGTTACTGGCTTGGCGATTGGCGCGGCGCTGGACGTAAACCGTATGACCATAGACGGCTTGGCCGCCGGTGGCCCGACGCGTACCGAGGTGCTCATCACCACTTCGATGGAGGGTGGTGGGCGCTACTTGGCGCGCACGGCCGACGTTTATTACATCGCGCCGCACGATGTCACGCTGTATATGGAGCGCACGCTGCCAGTGCCGCCGCCGCTGACACCGATGAAAACTTGGCGGGTAGTGGCACCATGAAGCAGCGTTTCTCTTTGCGCCCAATGCGCTCTTTGGTCTGTTTTTTTGCGCTAGCTAGTGGTGTAGTCGGTTTGTCCGGCTGCGCCAGTTATTACTACGGCGACAGAGCGCAAGCCAGCAGCTCCGTCTCAGTGCGGCCGCAGGGCCAGCCGCGCACCCAGCTGCTGCTGGCCAATTACCACGCGGTCGATGTGCTGCTGCAAGGCGTGCAGCTCGACCCGCAGCGCAGCCTATTGGTGGCGACCTTGGTCAACGTTGATCGGCTGGAGCAGTCCTCGCGCATGGGGCGTATTTTTTCCGAGCAAATCGCTGGCCGCTTGGTGCAGCGCGGCGTGCTGGTGACCGAGCTGAAGTTGCGCGAAAACGTCTCACTGCAGCCCTACCAAGGCGAGCTGCTGCTGTCGCGCGAACTGAGCGAAGTCAGCAAAGAGCACGACGCGCAAGCGGTGGTGGTCGGCACCTATGCCGTCTCGGCGCAGACGGTGTACATCAGCCTGAAGCTGGTCAACCCAGTCGGCAACACCACTCTGGCCGCCAGCGACTACGAGCTGGAGCTGGACGACAACATGCGCAGCCTGTTGTTTGAGCACTGAGGCTTGCAAGACAGCGTTCACCCCACAAAAAAAACCCGGTTCATCAACCGGGTTTTTTGTGGGGTAAGGTCAGATAAAAATCAAAATTAATAGCTGCTAGCGCCCGTATTTATTAGGCTAGAGGGCGATTTGGCCTTGAATTTAGCTCAATGCAGCATCAACGAGCCAGCGGCCTTGCTCTTGCCGGCGCGTGCCGGTGGATTGCACAAACCACAGGTGTAGTGGCGGTTCTCGTACAGCTCCGAGACAAACTGGCCGCCGCAGTCCGAGCACTTGGTGCGCGTGAGCATTCCGGCATCGACAAACTTCACCAGACGCCAAGCGCGGGTAAACGACAGCAGTGGCTCGACTTGGGCGATGGTGATTTGCTCGTTGTACAGGCGATAGGCCTTGGTCAGCAAATCGACCGCATCCAAATCAACGCCTTTAGACAGGTACTCGTAGATGTTGAGAAACAGCGAGCTGTGGATGTTTTCTTGCCACGTCAAAAACCAGTCGGTCGAAAACGGCAGCTGGCCTTTGGAGGGCGACTTGCCGGCCACTTCTTTGTACAGGCGAATCAGGCGCTCATACGACAGCGTGGTTTCCGATTCGAGCACCTGCATGCGCGCGCCCATTTCAATCAGCATCGCGGCGCGTTCGATTTGGCGCGATTCGTTGAGCACGCTCTTGGGCGCTGCTTTGGGGGCGGTGGCGGTGTTGGTTGCGGTGGCGGTCATGTCGGGCTCCTAAGGCGGTGTGCGTGGGTGGGGGTGCTGGCGGGTGCTTTGGGTGAGCGGCGCTTACAGCACTTCCGAGACGCGGCTGGCCATGAGGATGTTGGCGTGCAGCGTGTTGGTTGCGTCGTTGCCCACTTTTTTGGGCGTGTTGTGGTTGGTGAGCAAGCTCCAGACCAGGTTGTCATCGACGCGAAAGCTGCAAAGAAGGGTGTTTCTGGAGGCTAATTTCATCAGCTGCGCAGACGACAAAGAACTGAGAATATCGGCAGCCTCTTCGTTCATGCCCAAACGAAATACGGCTTCGGCCTTGTCGCGGCGAATCAGGGTCTGAGCCAGCATCAAGTAGGTCAGGTTGGTTTCACGGATTTCGGCGAGCAATTGTTCGTTGGTCATGGTGGCTTCCTTTTTTTCAGTTCAGATCGTCTTTCACACCGCGTGTTGCTTTGTGTGATCCGTTGAAATGGATTGTGAATTCGACCCAATCAAAAATTAAGTCGGGGGTTGGCTGTACCGAGCGTCTGGTTTCATAACGACTCTTGTAGGTGTTTGCCTTACAAAGGCTGCAGTCACCCTGCCCCGCTATCGTGCGCCAGCAGCTGCTGTAGCGCAGCGCTAAATAAAGGGTGTAACCCCGTCTTATTTGCCCTTTAGCCGCGTGCCACTGGACGTGATAAATCGCTGCACCACTCGCTCCAACTGCCAGCAAACAACGAAGTTGGTGCAAATCCGGCCAATTCCATCGCCAGCAAGTTCGGATTAGCGGTCACGCCGCTGCCGCAGTGGTGCACCACGCTGGCCGGATCGCGCCCGGCCAGCAGCGCCTCAAACTCAGCGCGCAGTTGCACCGGGCTTTTGAAATGGCCGTCTGGCGTGAAGTTGTCGCTAAACGGGCGGTTGAGCGCGCCGGGAATGTGTCCGGCGATGGCGTCCAGCGCGGTCACTTCACCGCGAAAGCGTGGTGCAGCGCGGGCATCGATCAGCGTTTGCCCCGGCTGCTCTAGGTTGGCCAGCACTTGTTGCACGCTGACCAAGCGGCGCAGTGCGGGCTTGATTTGGAAATTGCTTTGAAAGTGCGCTGGCCCATCGCCCTCGGCCAGCGCGCCGCCGTGGGCTTGCCATGCCGGTAGGCCGCCATCGAGCACGGCGACGGCGTCGTGTCCCAGCCACTTGAGCATCCACCACAGGCGCCCGCAAAAGGCGCTGCCTTGGCGGTCATAGACCACGGCTTGCATGCGGTTGTCCAAGCCGACGCTGGACAGCCAGATGGCAAATTTTTCGCGGCTGGGCAGTGGGTGGCGCCCGCCCGAGGCGGGGCTGTCGGCTTCGCTGGCAGTAATGACTGCGCCGTTGGCACCGGGCGCGCCGTGCAGGGCGCTCAGAGCGCGGTCTAAATGCGCATACACCGCGCCGGGAATATGGGCGCTGCGGTATTGCGCAGCGCCGGCGTGCGGGTCGGCCAGCTCAAAGCTGCAGTCAAACACCATCAGTGGGGCGCCTTGTGCGCGCAGCGTGGCCAGTTGCGGGGCAGAGATCAGGGTGGTGTAGGTCATGGGTGATTTAGATAGGCAGAGAAAGGGTTGCGATGGCGGCTGTTGGACTGAAAAACAGCTATTTTTATATAAAATCGGCCTCTAGCCCTTTAAATACTTGCGCTAGTAGCTATTGTTTTAATAGTTGACTGACCGCACGGACATGGGCAGTGGGTGCCGGGACGGAGCGGTGTGTGTATCGGCCTAAAATTGCCGCCTTTACTTTAGTCCGTACCGTTTGCCATGCCGCCCTCTAAAAATACCGCCCCCGCCAGTTATGAAGCTGCGCTGGAAGAATTGGAATTGCTGATTGGCCGTGTGGAGTCGGGTCAACTGCCGCTCGATGAGATGCAGGCCGCCTATCAGCGCAGCGAGATGTTGATGGCGTTTTGCCGCCAGCGGCTCGACACCGTGCAAGACCAGATGCAGGTGCTCGATGACGGTGCGTTAAAGCCCCTTTCTGTGTGAGCGCGCGCCATGAGTAGCTTGCAGCAGCGCGTGCCAGACACCCCCGACTTTGATTTAACTGCGTGGATGGCAGCGCACTTGGCGCGCGTCGAAGATGCTTTGTCGCGCTGGGTCGGCACCGATGCCCCTGCCGGGCTGGGCGAGGCGATGCGCTATGCCGTGCTCGATGGTGGCAAGCGCCTGCGCCCCTTGCTGGTGCTCGCGGCGCGTGACGCTGTCGCTGCAGCCGATGGCTTTAATGGCTCAGGGCGCAGTGCGGCGCTGGACGATGCCGCCTTGCGCGCCGCGTGTGCAGTCGAATTGATCCATGCCTATTCGTTAGTGCATGACGACATGCCGTGTATGGACAACGATGTGCTGCGCCGTGGTAAACCCACCGTACACGTGCAGTTTGGCGAGGCGCGCGCTTTGCTGGCTGGCGATGCGTTGCAGGCGTTGGCGTTTGAGCTGCTGACCCCCGACATTGCGCAAGATGCGGCCGCATCAGCACTGGTACAAGCGCGCCTGTGTCGCTTGTTGGCGCATGCGGCTGGCTCGGCTGGCATGGCTGGCGGCCAAGCGATTGATTTGGCCAGCGTTGGGCAGGCGCTGGACGAGGCGCAATTGCGCCAAATGCACCGCCTCAAAACTGGCGCGCTGTTGCAAGGCAGTGTGTTGATGGGGGCGGCCTGCGGTCAGGCGGATGCGCCAGCGTTGGCGGCGCTCGCGGCCTATGGTGCGGCGCTCGGTTTGGCGTTTCAGGTGGT
>JAGNUJ010000092.1 GCA_017987055.1 Giesbergeria sp. | reverse complement strand
TAGCCTGCGGTGGCAGTTCGGTGAACAGCGCCTGCGCGCCGGCCAAGTCAAACAGCACCGATTCGGTCATGCGGTCGTGCAGCAGGGCAGCGACTTGGGCCAGCTGTTCGTCGCTCAACGTGGGCTTGCCGCCCAAAAGGCCGGACTTGAGTTGCACGCGGTATTCGGTCACGCGCTCGACACGGCGAATCGCCAAGCCACAGTTGCGCGCAATGTCGGTGGCTTTGGAGGCCCACGGCGACACCGTGCCCAGACGCGGCGTGACGACGATGGCCGCGCCATCGGTCGCGCCGGTAGCACCCGTGTAGGGGTCGCCATAGTTCAGCAGCGCGGCCAGACGCTCGTGCTCGGCGGGCGTGGGCGCGTGGTCGGTGCTCACCAAGTGAACAAAGCGGGCGCTGATGCCGGCGATTTTCGGGTGGATAGCGGCAAGCGCCGGTTGCAGTTGCTGGGCGCGAAAGGGGCTGAGGGCGTTAGCGCCCGCAAGCGTGGTTAGGTGCAAGGTCACGTTGGCGGCCTGTTTGGAGGTAAAGAGGGAAGGGCTGGGTGAGACGGATGGCGCTGGCGAAGCAGCGAGAGCGCTCGCGCAGGCATAAGCCGGGCATTTTACCGGCGCAGTCTTGCCCTGCGCGCCGCCATGCCCGCACGCCGGCAAGCGGGAATGGGCAGTGGGATAATTGCGCCCCATGAGCATCACTATCAAAGACGCAGAAGGCATCGCCCAGATGCGCGTGGCGTGCCGACTGGCAGCGGAAGTGCTGGACTACATCACGTCCCACATCCAACCCGGCATAACCACCCTCGACATCGACCGCCTCGGTGCGGAATGCATGGCCCAACAAGGCACCGTGTCCGCCACCATTGGCTACCAGCCGCCGGGCTATCCGCCGTACCCAGCCTCGCTGTGCACCTCGGTCAACCACGTGGTCTGCCACGGCATCCCGAACGACAAACCACTGAAAAAAGGCGACATCGTCAACGTCGATGTCACCATCATCACCAAAGAAGGCTGGTTTGGCGACAGCAGCCGCATGTACCTGATTGGCGAGTGCTCGGTAGCGGCCAAGCGCCTGTGCGCCCTGACCTATGAGGCGATGTGGCTGGGCATTCAGCAGGTCAAACCCGGCGCGCATTTGGGCGATATTGGCCACGCCATCCAGCAATTTGCCGAAGGCCACGGCCTGTCGGTGGTGCGCGAGTTTTGCGGCCACGGCATTGGCCAAGTGTTCCACGAAGAGCCGCAGGTGCTGCACTACGGCCGCCCCGGCACCTTAGAGAAACTGCTGCCCGGCATGATTTTTACTATCGAGCCGATGCTCAACATCGGTCGGCGCGAGATCAAAGACTTTGGCAATGACGGCTGGACTATCGTCACCAAAGACCGCAGCCTGTCGGCGCAGTGGGAGCACACCGTGCTGGTCACGCCCACCGGCTATGAGGTGCTGACGCTGTCGGACGGCGCACCGCCGCTGCCGCCCTTCATTCACGCCACCACCACTTGAGCACCTGAGCCTAAGGCCGCGCAGCTTCAGTCAACTCGGTCAACTCGGTCAACTCGGTCAACCAACGCACTCCCACTTATGACCGAACTGCAAGCCCTGCGCGAACGCTACCGCAGCGACAAAGCCGCGCTGCTGGCCGATTTGCCGACTGCGCTGGCCGCCAGTCGCGCCATTCACGAGCACCTGCGCAAACTCTCCGCCCTGACCGATGCGTTGCTGTGCGACTTGGGCCGACGCGCCGGTCTGCCCGACAACCTAGCGCTCGTCGCTGTAGGCGGCTTTGGGCGCAGCCAGCTGTTTCCCTATTCCGATGTCGATGTGCTGCTGCTGGTGCCCGGTGTGGTAGCCACCGAGAACGCGCCGACGCTGTGCGAAAAAGTCGAAATCTTTATCCAGCACTGCTGGGATGTGGGGCTGGAGATTGGCTCCAGCGTGCGCACCATCAGCGAGTGTTTGGACGAGTCGCGCCGCGACGTCACGGTGCAGACCTCGCTGCTGGAGGCGCGCTGGGTATGCGGCAATGCGGCGCTGTTTAGCGACTTTCAGCAGCAGTTTCGCGCGCAGTTGGATGTGCAGGCGTTTCGGGTGGCCAAGACGCTGGAGATGCAGCAACGCCACCACAAATACGAAGACACGCCGTATGCGCTGGAACCTAACTGCAAAGAGTCGCCCGGCGGCCTGCGCGATTTGCAAATTATTTTGTGGATGACCCACGCAGCCGGACTGGGCAGCACTTGGCAAGAACTGGCCGCCAATGGTTTGGTCACGCCGTTTGAGATGCGCCAAATCGAGCGCAACCACGCCATGCTGTGCCTGATCCGCGCCCGGCTGCACCTGCTGGCCGGGCGGCGCGAAGACCGGCTGGTGTTTGACCTGCAAACCGCCGTGGCCGAGTCGCTGGGCTACCGCTCGCAAGCGAGCGAGGGCACGCTGCTGCCAGTGCGCGCCAGCGAGACGCTGATGCGCCACTACTACTGGGCGGCCAAAGCGGTCACGCAACTGCGGCAAATTTTGCTGCTGAACATCGAAGAGCGCCTGAACCCGCCGACGCGCCCACCGCAGCGCATCAACGCGCGCTTTTTTGACAAAGGTGCCATGATTGAAGTCGCCAGCGACGACTTGTACCTGCGCGACCCGCACGCGATTTTGGAGACGTTTTTGCTCTACCAAAGCTCGGCCGCGCTGCAACACCTGTCGGCGCGCACGCTGCGCGCGCTCTACAACGCCCGCAGCGTGATGGACGGCGCTTTTCGGCGCGACCCGGTCAATCGCGCAGCCTTTTTGCGCATCCTGCAGCAGCCAAGCGGCCTGACACATGCGGCGCAGCTGATGAACCAAACCTCGGTGCTAGGGCGCTATTTGTGGCCGTTTCGCCGCATCGTCGGGCAAATGCAGCACGACCTGTTCCATGCCTACACGGTGGACCAGCACATCTTGATGGTGGTGCGCAATGTGCGGCGCTTTTTTGTCGCCGAGCACGCACACGAATACCCGTTTTGCTCGCAACTGGCCGCCGGCTGGGACAAGCCGTGGGTGTTGTACATCGCCGCGCTGTTCCACGACATTGGCAAAGGGCGCGGCGGCGACCACTCCAAAATTGGCGCTGTCCAAATGCGGCGCTTTTGCCGCCAGCACGCGCCCTACGGCATCGCCCCAGAAGACGCGCAACTGATGGAGTTTTTGGTGCGCGAGCACCTGACCATGAGCACCGTCGCACAAAAGCAAGACCTGAGCGACCACGACGTCATCGCCCGCTTTGCCGAATGCGTCGGCAACGAGCGCTATCTGACCGGGCTGTATTTGCTCACCGTAGCCGATATCCGTGGCACCAGCCCCAAGGTCTGGAACGCGTGGAAGGGCAAATTATTGGAAGACCTGTACCACGCCACGCTGCGCGCCTTGGGCGGACACAGCCCAGATGCCGCCGCCGACATTGGCGCGCGCAAACGCGAAGCGCTGGTGCTGCTGGCGCTCAGCGCCGAGCCGCCCGATTCGCACAAAGCGCTGTGGGAGACGCTGGATGTGAGCTATTTCATGCGCCACGAGGCGGCTGACATCGCTTGGCACACCCGCCACCTGTCGCGCCACGTGATGGCGCAGCGCCCGGTGGTGCGCGCGCGCCAGTCGCTGGCCGGCGAGGGGCTGCAAGTGATGGTGTATGCCATCGACCAGCCCGATTTGTTTGCCCGCATTTGCGGCTACTTTGACCGCGCCAACTTCAGCATCTTGGATGCACGCGTACACACCACCAACAACGGCTACGCGCTCGACACCTTTCAGGTCATCAGCCCAACGCTGCCCGAGCACTACCGCGAGCTGACGCACATGGTCGAAAACGACCTGATGCTGGCGATTGAAAAAAACGGTGCCCTGCCCGAGCCGGGTCGCCGGCGGCTATCGCGCCGCGCCAAAAGCTTTCCGTTTACGCCACGCGTGAGCCTGCGCCCGGATGAAAAAGCCCAGCGCTGGCTACTGGCCATCTCAGCGAGCGACCGCGCAGGGCTTTTGTATTTAGTGGCGCGGGTGTTAGCGCGCCACGGCCTGAGCGTGCAACTGGCCAAAGTCAGCACGCTGGGCGAGCGGGTGGAAGACACCTTTTTGCTGCACGGCCCGGAGCTGCAAAACAACGCGCGACAAATTGAGATCGAAACCGAAGTGCTGCAAGCGCTATCATCGTGATAAATTACTATTAAATTCATAGCTTCCAGCGCATGTGTTTATTGGGCTAGAGGCACTTTTTGTTACTAATTTATTCAATTTTTAAGGAAAAATCATGTACAAAAACCTGTTGTTGCCCACCGACGGCTCTGCCCTGTCTGAAAAAGCCGTGCTGCACGGCCTGCAGTTGGCGCGCACGCTGGGTGCCAAAGTCACCGGCTTTTATGCGCTGCCGGAGTTTCGGGCGTTTGCCTATGCTGGTGCCATCATCGAAGACACACAGGCGATTTTTGAAGGCCAATCCCAAGCGCAGGCCGACGCCGCACTGGCGTTTATCGCCACCGCGGCGCAAGAAGCCGGTGTGCCGTGCGCCATCGCCCAAAGTACCAACGACCGCCCCTACGAAGCCATCCTCAAAGCCGCTCACGAACACGGCTGCGACCTGATCGTCATGGCGTCCCACGGCCGCCGCGGCATTGAAGGCCTGCTGATGGGCAGCGAAACCCAAAAAGTGCTGACGCACAGCAGCATCCCGGTGCTGGTCAGCCGCTAAAGCGCCAAGTCACAAGCCAAGTGCTGTTTTACAGCCCGGGAAACAGCACTTCGGTATAGCCAAACTGCGACCAATCGCGCACCCGCATCGGGTACAACTTGCCCCACAGGTGGTCGCACTCGTGCTGCACTACCCGAGCATGAAAGCCCTCGACACTGCGGTCGATGGCATCGCCATACACATCAAAGCCTTGGTAGCGAATGCGCGTCCAGCGCGGCACCTTGCCACGCAGTCCGGGCACGGACAGGCAGCCCTCCCAATCCTCTTCTTGCGCGCTGCCGAGCGGGGTGATGACCGGGTTAATCAACACCGTCGGCGGCACCAGCGCACTGTTGGGGTAGCGCGGGTTGCGCTCGTGCGTGCCAAACACCACTACCTGTAAGTCAACGCCAATTTGCGGCGCGGCCAGACCAGCGCCATCGGCCGCGCGCATGGTTTCTTGCAGGTCGTGCACCAAGCGGTGCAAATCGTCGGTGTCAAAAACCTGCACCGGCTGGGCGATGCGCAGCAGGCGCGCATCGCCCATTTTCAAAATAGTGTGGATAGTCATGGAGCAGCAGGATAGCGGCGGTGCGCAACAAAATTGCAGCTTCTTCTAGAAAGCGTTTATTTTTAGCATATAATTTGAGGCTTGTTATTCCTCGATAGCTCAGTTGGTAGAGCGCCGGACTGTTAATCCGTAGGTCCCTGGTTCGAGCCCAGGTCGAGGAGCCAAATTTCAGCACCCCCCATATTCCTCGATAGCTCAGTTGGTAGAGCGCCGGACTGTTAATCCGTAGGTCCCTGGTTCGAGCCCAGGTCGAGGAGCCAAAATTTAAAAAGCCACTCTGTCTCCAGAGTGGCTTTTTTCTTACCTGCTTGGTTCTTTGCAGCGCGTTTTAGGCGTTTAGCACCCGCTGCGCTACCGGTGCGTAACCGTGGTTCAAGGGGCCGTGGCCATGGCCGGTGTGGACATTGGCACCCGCCGCAATGGCGCCGAGGATGTACGCGCGCGCCTGCTCCACGGCCTGCGGCAGCGGCAAGCCCAGCGCCAAATACGCGGCAATCGCAGATGACAGCGTGCAACCGGTGCCGTGGCCGTTGTGCGTGACGATGCGCGGCGACTGCAAGCGCAAACGCGTGCCGTCGGTCAGCGCCAGCACATCCATCACAGTGTCGCCGGGCAAATGCCCGCCCTTGAGCAGCACCGCCGGCGCGCCCAGCGCCAGCAAGGCGGTGGCAGCAGCATCCAGCGCATCGGCACCGTCAATAGCGCGGTCGAGCAGCAAAGCGGCTTCGTCCAAATTCGGCGTGATAACGCTGGCCAGCGGAAACAGCTCATGCACCAGCACATGCACAGTTTCTGCCGCCATCAGCCGGTCGCCACTGGTGGCCACCATCACCGGGTCGAGCACCACTTGCTGCAAGCGGTGGCGCTCGATCGCCTCGACCACCACGCGCACCACTTCAGGGTCGTGCAACATGCCAATTTTTACGGCATCAGCGCCAATGTCTTCCAGCACCGCATCGATTTGCGCACGCAGCATCTGCGCCGGAACGCCGTGAATGGCGCGTACGCCTTGGGTGTTTTGCGCCGTGATGGCAGTAATCGCCGTCATGCCG
>JAGNUJ010000091.1 GCA_017987055.1 Giesbergeria sp. | reverse complement strand
GGCGCGCTTCGCGCAGCGCCGGCTCGACGTCTTCGGGGCGCTCAATCAACATGCCGACGTGGCCATAGGCCTCGGCCAGCTTGACGAAGTCGGGCAGCGCGTCCATGTAGCTGTGGCTGTAGCGGCCGGAGTATTCAATCTCTTGCCACTGGCGCACCATGCCCAAAAAGCGGTTGTTTAGCGCACAAATGACGATGGGCGTGTTGTATTGGAAGCAGGTGGACAACTCTTGGATGTTCATCTGCACCGAGCCTTCGCCGGTGATGCAGAACACTTCAGCGTCGGGTTTGGCCAGCTTGATGCCCATCGCGTAGGGAATGCCAACGCCCATGGTGCCCAAACCGCCGGAATTGATCCAGCGGCGCGGCTCGTCAAAGCGGTAGTACTGCGCGGCCCACATTTGGTGCTGGCCAACGTCGGAGGTGACGTAAGCGTCGGCCTCCTTGGTCATCTTCCACAGCGTCTCGACCACATACTGCGGCTTGATGACATCACCGCTGCCCATGTCGTACTTCAGGCAATCGCGGCTGCGCCAAGCTTCAATCTGCTCCCACCACGCGGCCAGCACGCTGCCTTCAACGCGGGTGGTGGTCTCGCGGATCATGCTGATCAGCTCGGTCAATACGTCTTTGACGTCGCCGACGATCGGGATATCCACCTTGACGCGCTTAGAGATGCTGGACGGGTCGATATCGACGTGGATGATCTTGCGGTCGTTTTGCGCAAAGTGCTTAGGGTTACCAATCACGCGGTCGTCAAAACGCGCGCCAACGGCCAGCAGCACGTCGCAGTGCTGCATGGCGTTGTTGGCTTCCACGGTGCCGTGCATGCCGGGCATGCCGAGGAATTTGCGGTCACTGGCCGGATAGGCACCCAAACCCATCAGCGTGTTAGTGACCGGGTAGCCCAGTATGTCCACCAGCGTGCGCAGCTCTTCGGTGGCATTGCCCAGTAGCACGCCGCCACCGGTGTAAATGTAGGGGCGCTTGGCGCTCAGCAGCAATTGCAGCGCCTTGCGGATTTGCCCGCCGTGGCCTTTGCGCACCGGGTTGTACGAGCGCATTTCGACTGTCTTGGGGTAGCCCGAGTAAGTCGCTTTTTGGAAAGACACGTCTTTGGGGATATCGACCACCACCGGGCCGGGGCGGCCAGTGCGGGCAATATGAAACGCTTTTTTCAGCGTCAGCGCCAAGTCGCGCGGGTCTTTGACGAGGAAGTTGTGTTTAACGATGGGGCGCGTAATGCCGACGGTGTCGCACTCTTGAAAGGCGTCCAGACCAATGGCCGCCGTGGGCACTTGGCCGGTGATGATCACCATCGGGATGCTGTCCATGTAGGCGGTCGCAATGCCGGTGACCGCGTTGGTCACGCCGGGGCCGGAGGTGACCAAGGCCACGCCGACGTTGCCCGTGGCGCGCGCATAGCCATCGGCAGCATGCACGGCAGCTTGCTCGTGGCGCACCAACACGTGCTGCATGGTGTTTTGCTTGTAGAGCGCGTCGTAAATGTAGAGCACTGCGCCACCGGGATAGCCCCAGATGTACTGCACGCCTTCGGCCTGCAAGGCTTTGACGAGAATTTCAGCTCCCATGAGCTCTTGGGATTCGGCGGGGGATTGTGCTGCAGCGGCGGCCGCTGCTAAGGCGTTTTCAGCCTGATTGATTTCCATGATGAACCTTTGTGATTTTCTCTAACGAAAAACCTTGGGTGCTCCTTGCGCAAACTCTCGTGAAGTTGGCTCGGAACTTGAGGCCAAGGACATAGGCGAGAAGATGACTGCGCCGGACCGTGACCCGTTTGCCTTTGAAATTGCAAGCGCTATTATTGCACCGCAGCATAACAATATTGGGCGTTATCAAATAAAAAATACGCCCAATGCGATAATGCTTCTCCCCTTTTACGCCCCCTCCAGCCTGAAAACTCTTGGCTACCGAACAAGAACTCTCTGATTTCCTCAAAAGCGTCGAAAAGCGTGCCTTCAAGCGCTCGCTGTATCACGTGCGCAATGAAGAGTCGGCTCTGGACATCGTGCAAGACAGCATGATGAAATTGTCCACGCATTACGGCGACAAACCGGCCAACGAGCTGCCGATGCTGTTTCACCGCATTCTGTCCAACTGCACGCTGGACTGGTTTCGGCGCCAAAAAACGCACAACGCGCTGTTCTCGCACATGAGCGATTTTGAAAAATCAGGCGACGAAGGCGGCGAGTTCGATCTGCTAGAAGCTTGGAGCGGCCCTGACGATGGCGAGCGCGCCCACAGCGCCGAAGACTTGGCGCGGCGCGCACAAACGCTGCAAAGCATTGAAATAGAGATACAGCAACTGCCTGCTCGTCAACGGGAGGCGTTTTTAATGCGTTATTGGGAAGAGATGGACGTTGCTGAAACAGCAGCCGCTATGGGCTGCTCCGAAGGCAGCGTTAAAACCCACTGCTTTCGTGCCGTTCAGGCCCTGAGCAAAGCACTCAAGGCCAAAGGAATATCACTATGAACACCACCCACTCCAGTGCCACTGATTTAGCTGCCAAACACTTTGCCCGCCGCATCACTGCGCGCCTGAACGAAGGCGCGGCAAATTTGCCTTACGACATTTCCGAGCGCCTGCGTGCCTCGCGCGAGCAAGCCATTGCCCAGCGCAAAAAAACCGTCGCAGTGCACATCACAGCCGCAGCCACGGCCAGCACACGCCCCAACACTAGCGTAACCTTGGGCTGGTGGAGTAGCGAGGGCGGTAACTGGTGGCGGGCCTTGTTGTCTGCGGTGCCAGTGGTGGCCTTGGTGGCAGGCTTGGTGGTGCTCAATGCGTCCGAAGACGAATCTGGTGCGCTGGAGGTAGCAGAAGTCGATGCTGCCTTGCTGACCGATGATTTGCCGCCGACCGCTTATGCCGATCCCGGATTTGTGCAGTTTCTTAAAATGGGTGCAACACAAAGCAATTAATTGCACTACGCGCCTGCGCCAATATCTTCGTTGACCTATGAGCACCCCCACCCCTGACGCCCGCCGCACGACGCCAGCCTTTGCGCTGGCGTTGGCCTTGTTGGGCAGCTTGACTTGGGGCAGTTTTCAAGCATGGCAACAACTGCGCATGGCGCCGGGCACCGTGCTGCCAGCAGAGGCATTAACCGCCTCGTTGGCAGCGCGCAACCATGACCTGTCAGCAGACAAAAATCCAAGCCCGGCGCCAGGGCCGGTTTGGGCGCAGTTGGATGCAGCGCAAAAGCAGGCACTAGCGCCTTTGGCACCGCGCTGGGCTATTTTGAGTGAGCTACAAAAACGCTACTGGTTAGCTATTGCTAAAAACTTCTCCCATCTGCCCGTCGCCGAGCAGCAGCGCCTACACACCCGTATGACTGCCTGGGCCAGCCTCAGCGCCCAACAGCGCAGCCAAGCACGGCTCAATTACGCCAGCACCAGTAAGCTCTCGTCTGACAGCAAGCGTGCCCAGTGGGAGGCCTATCAAGCCTTAAGCGACGATGAAAAAAACCAGTTGGCCGCTGCCGCTGCACGCCGCACGATGGGTGCCGCAGCTGCCGTACGCCCGGTGGCACCGCGCAAGCTGGTCAAGGTACCTGCGGCCAATGCCGTCACCAACAATGCTGCCAATCCACCCAAAATTCCGGCGATTGAGCACTGGCATACTTCGCCAGCCGCCGAGGCCAAGCCCATAGTGGTGGAAACCGCGCCGGTCAACGTACCGGTGGCCGTGCCCGGGCCTTTACCGCCCTTGCCACCACCGCTCTCACCGCTGATGACAACGCCCGCCGAGGTGACAGCCCCCCTCTCGCCAAATGCAGCCGCCCAATACTCGCACTGAGACTTGCGCTTGCTCTCCTTTCTGTTCTGACCGCATTTTTTCTGCTTCCACTCTTGCATGTCTGCTCAACCCCTGCCTGCGTCTCTGTCTAGCCCCCACCCACTTGACGCACTGCAAGCCCCCGCTTTGATGCGGCGCATGGCCTGCTGGCTGTACGAAGGCATCTTGATGTTTGGCGTCGTGTTTATTGCCAGCTTTTTGTTCAGCACCCTGAGCCAAACGCGCAACGCCATGGACAACCGCCACGCACAACAAGCCTTCTTATTCATCGTATTTGGTATTTACTTTGCTTGGTTTTGGGCGAAGGGACAAACGCTGGCCATGAAGACTTGGCATATCCGCGTGGTCGATGCAAAGGGTCTGCCGCTGACGCAAATGCGCGCTGCGTGCCGCTATGTACTAAGCTGGCTGTGGTTTTTGCCGCCGCTGGCAGCGGTGATGCCGTTTTCGCTGTCAGTGGCAGAAATCAGCGTGCTGGTGATAGGCTGGGTCGTGGTGTGGGCGATTTTGAGCCGCTTTCATCCGCAGCAGCAGTTTTGGCACGATGCATGGGCGGGCACGCGGCTGGTGCATTTTGAACACGCCAAGAAAATCAAAAAAATCCAGAAATAGTTGCGCTATGCCACAGCCCCCAGAAGCCACTAACGCTCAAAAAAGCCGCACTGGTCTGGATCGCCTGTGGCACGCGGCGCGCTATTCGATGGACGGTCTGCGCGCCGGCTGGGGGCAAACCGCCTTTCGCCAAGAAGTGCTGGCGGCGCTGGTGTTACTGCCTGCGGCACTGTGGCTGGGTCAAAGCTGGCTCGAAGTGACGCTGCTGGGCGGATCGGTGGTGCTGGTGCTGGTGGTCGAGCTGCTCAACAGCGGTATCGAAGCAGCGATTGACCGCATCGGCCCAGAGTGGCATTTACTATCCAAACAGGCCAAAGACATGGGCAGCGCGGCTGTCTTGTTGAGTGTGTTGCTCTGCGCCGGGATTTGGGGCGCAGCGCTTTTTCAAAGGTTTTTTCATGGTTGACCCGAATTTTTCTATCTGCGTCTATTGCGGCTCGCGCTCTGGCGAGAACCCACTGTTTGCCGAAATCGCCCGCGCTGTCGGCGACTGGATTGGCACGCACGGCGGTCAGTTAGTCTATGGCGGCGGTCGCAGCGGCCTGATGGGCATAGTGGCCGACGCGACCCAAGCGGCCGGTGGCCGCGTGGTCGGGGTGATTCCACAAACGCTGGTCGATAAAGAACACGCGCGCACCGCCTGCGATGAGCTGCACATCGTGCAAACCATGCACGAGCGTAAAGCCATGATGGCCGAGCGCAGCGACGCTTTTTTGGCGCTGCCGGGCGGCATTGGTACTTTTGAAGAACTGTTTGAAGTCTGGACGTGGCGCCAGTTGGGCTACCACGACAAGCCGATTGGCTTGATCAACGTCGCCAACTATTACGACGCACTGCTTAAGTTTTTGCGCTCCAGCGTCGCCAGCGGCTTGATGAACCAATGGCAAATGGGCTTACTGGACACCGACAGTCAGCCCCATCGCCTGCTACCGCGCTTGGTACAAGCCGCCAGCACCCGCAGCAGCTCACCCATGACCGCACTCAACGCCGTGGTGTAAAAACCGTTCGCTGTCTCTGTTTTAGATCGCGGCCTCGTCGAGGTCGCCCGTGCGGATACGCACCACGCGCTCAATGGCGGTGACGAAAATCTTGCCGTCACCAATCTTGCCGGTGCGCGCCACATTCACGATGGCATCGACGCAGCGGTCGAGGTCTTCGGTCTTGACCACCACTTCGACTTTGACCTTGGGCAAAAAGTCCACCACGTACTCAGCGCCGCGGTACAGCTCGGTATGGCCTTTTTGGCGGCCAAAGCCTTTGACTTCCGTCACCGTCAAGCCGGTGACACCGCACTCGGCCAAGGCCTCGCGGACTTCTTCGAGTTTGAACGGCTTGATGACGGCGGTAATCATTTTCATGGGATAAAAACTCCTAGGGAAAAACAAAAAAGGGAACGGGGCGCAAGCACTGCTTGTTGGCTCGTTTTTAGGCGCGAAAGCGATTGGTCACCGGATAGCGCCAATCTTTGCCAAAGCTGCGCCGGCTCAGGCGCGGCCCCAGCGGCGCTTGGCGGCGCTTGTATTCGTTGATTTGAATCAGCCGCGTCACGCGCTCGACATCGGCTGGCGCAAAACCATCGGCCACCAGCGACGCAATCGACTCGTTGTTTTCCATATAGCGCGTGACGATGGCGTCCAGCACCTCATACGGCGGCAGGCTGTCTTGGTCGGTTTGGTCAGGGCGCAGTTCGGCGCTGGGCGCGCGGGTGATGATGCGCTCTGGGATAGGGTTTAGCCCGCTGCCATACGGGTCGTGGGCGTTGCGCCAGCGCGCCAGAGCGTACACCGTGGTTTTCAGCACATCTTTAATGACAGCGAAACCGCCGGCCATGTCGCCGTACAGCGTGCAATAACCCGTCGCCAACTCGCTCTTGTTGCCGGTGGTCAGGACGACCGAACCAAATTTGTTCGACAACGCCATCAACAGCGTGCCGCGAATACGCGCTTGCAGATTCTCTTCGGTCGTGTCTTCAGCGCGGCCGGCAAAATCCTCGGCCAGCGCTA
>JAGNUJ010000090.1:4738-6518 GCA_017987055.1 Giesbergeria sp. | reverse complement strand
GGCGGCTACGTCATCATCGACCAGACCGAGGCGCTGACCACGGTGGACGTCAACACCGGCGGCTTTGTTGGCGCGCGCAATTTTGACGAGACCATCTTCAAAACCAATTTAGAGGCCGCTGTTGCCATTGCCCGCCAGCTGCGCCTGCGCAACTTGGGCGGCATCGTCATTGCCGACTTCATCGACATGGTGCAGCCCGAGCACCAAGAGGCGGTGCTGGCCGAGTTTCGCAAGCAGCTGGCGCGCGACCGGGTGAAAACCACTTCGGGCGGCTTCTCGCCGCTGGGCTTGGTGGAGATGACGCGCAAACGCACGCGCGAATCGCTAGCGCACATGCTGTGCGAGCCGTGCCCGTCGTGCCAAGGGCGCGGCGCGGTGAAAACCGCCCGCAGCGTGGCCTACGACATCCTGCGCGAAATTTTGCGCGAGGCGCGCCAATTCCACCCGCGCGAATTCCGCGTCGTCGCTGCGCCGCAGGTGGTCGAGCTGCTGCTGGACGAAGAAAGCCCGCACTTGGCCGGCCTGAGCGAATTCATCGGCAAACCAATTTCGCTGCAAGCCGAAAGCTCCATGGGGCAAGAGCAGTACGACATCGTGCTGCTCTAATTTCCTGTTGTTTAAGACACCGCCTCTGCTATAGCTACAGCTCAGGCCACGGTGATGCCTTTCTGTGCGCTCAGCGTCTGGCCCGTATCGTCCTTCCAGTGCAGGCGCAACTCGCCGCTTTCGCGCGCCACAAAGGTGAACTCGATATAGGGGTTTTGCGAGACGGAAATGCCCGGCTCCCAGCTGAACAACAGGGCGTTGCCCAGCTTGGCTTCAAAGTGGGTGACGATGTTGCGTGGGCGCAGCTTGCCGGTAGCCGGGTCGGTGCGCAGGCCGCTTTCCATGGTGTGCTCTATTTGCGCGCGCACGCGCAGCACTTCGCCTTTTTTGGGGTTGGCGTTGCTGACCCAGATGCGGGGTGGTTTTTGCATAGAGGGCTCCTCACATGCCGCAGCCGCTGGCGGCCACGGTCACGGCTTGTTTGGCCACCAGCACCTTGCCACTTTTCATGCGGGCCAGGGCGTGAATGGTTTGCGACTGTGACAGGCGCACACGCACGGCCGCTTCTGCGGTGCCGGTCGCTGCAGTGAACTGTAGGCGGCACGCCAAGGGCGAGGGGTTCAAGTCGGCCAGCACGATGATTTCTTCGCACCAGTCTTGGTCGGTGATAGGCAAAGTGACCTTGACTTTGACCGGCACGGCGCTGGGGTTGTCGGCCAGTACCGAGACATCGAGCTGCAGCCCTTCGGCCTGCGGTGTGGCCTTACCAGTGAACTGGGTGATCTGTTTTTTAAACTCCGCCGGGTTGGGTGCCAGCGGGTTGATCAAAAGGGGCTTGGCGGCACTGCTGGCCTGCGCCCAAGCCGCGCCGGGTAGAGCGAGCGTGGCTCCGGCTATGGCTGCGCCTGCAACCAAATCGCGCCGGGTCAGCGTGGAGAGTGGGGTGTAGAGAGGTGGGCTCATGGAATCAGATGGCCAAGAAGTCGCTGAACCGGCTGTTGATCCAGTCAAAGTCTTCCTTCACCAAATCAGGCGTGCGCACGTCCATATCAATTTGGGTCTGGATGACCTTGCCGGTGGCGTCCAGCTCGTACTCGAACTTGACCGAAATTTCTTCCTGCGGATCGCCGTTGACCATCATGTAGCACAGGTTGTCGGGCAACAGCGGTGTCACCTCTTTGCCGGATACGCGCTGGGCAATGTTCTTGGCCACGATGCGGCCGATGTAGTTGGC
>JAGNUJ010000090.1:0-4638 GCA_017987055.1 Giesbergeria sp. | reverse complement strand
CCCGTGACCTCAGTTTGCAGCAGCTGGTAGCCATAGGTATTGGCCGGGCGCAGCATGTCGCGGTTGACAAAGTCGGTGCCGACGATGTCGATCAGCCACTTATTGCTCATGGGGCCGGACCAGAAGGTCGGGTTGCGCTCCAGCAGCACCACATCGGCGTTAGGAATCAGATCGCGCAGGTAGCGCGCGGCGGTCATGCCGCCCCAGCCGCCGCCACAAATCACGATGCGTGGGCCTTTGCCTTGGCGCGGCAGGATACGCGATTGCGGCGTAATGATGGCGGGGGCAGCCAGCGCCAGCGAGGGCGCGATGCTGCCAGCGGCGGCGCCCAAGGCCAGAGCCGATGGGCTGATCAGAAAATTGCGACGTTTCATGGGAAAGCTCCTCTGGGTTAATTTTTGAAAAAGGTGGCTTGCAGCTTGAGCACCAACAGCGCGCCAACGACGATACCGAGGCAGGCGGATAGGCTGGAAAAAGCCAACGTGGACAGGCCGCTCAGGCCTTGGCCGATGGAGCAGCCCACGGCCAGCACACCGCCGAATCCCATCAGCAGTCCGCCACAGGCCGATGCCGCCAAGTGAGTGGGTTTATCAAAACCCTCCCAGTGCGCATTGCGGGTAAACAAGGCCGTAAGGAATGCGCCAGCCAGCGTGCCAGCCACGATAGCTGGCCCCAGCCCCACGTTGCGGCCAACGGCCAGTTGCAGGTACAGCAGCCCCTCGGCCACGGGGCCGATGAAGCTCAATGAGGTCAGCGGCGCAGGCTCGAACGGATCGACGCCCACATGGGCCGTGATCCACCACAGCGCTGCCACCAACGCACCTATGACAATGGCACAACACAGTGATAACGCGCTTTTGCGCAGCGCCGGTCGCCACAGGGCGTAACCCAGCAGTGCCAGCGACGGCAGCCCTGCGACCAAGGCCAGCGTAGCGCTATTTGAGAAGCCAGCGGCTTGCAATTGCTGGGGCAGCGTGGCGTGTGCCAGTGTCAGCTGGCCCCAGCCTTGTAGCCATTGGCGCACGGGCACCAGCACCCCGGTCAGCGTGGCTTGCGCCGCCAAGCCAAGGCACAGCAAGGTGACCAAGGCGCGCAAATTGCCCCCGGCCAGCAGCACCAGCGCGCGCGCGCCGCAACTGCGCGCCAGCACCATCCCAGCGCCAAACAGCAAGCCACCCAGCAGCGTGCCCGTCACTGAAAAATTGGCGCGTATAACTTGGGCTGTATTCAAATCGATATGGCCACTAAAGGCCAGCGCTTGCGAGGCGATCAAGGCCACGGCCAGCGCCAGCGCAAAAGCTTGCAGCGCCGGTGCGCCATCGTTGTCAGGCGATGCGCGCTGCAGTTGCTGACGCAGTCCGCGCAGCAGGCAAAAGCGCGAAAGCCGCGCTGCCACGCCAAAGGCGCAGCCCAGCAAAAATCCAGCCCAGATCAGTGTCACAGTGGAGTCGCTCTCATGGATCAGCGATCCCAAATATCGGCGCTGATGGCGGCGTACCAAGCCGCGCCGTAGCGGGCCTCAGCTGCACGGAAAGCGGCGTTGCCATCCAGCGGGCTGACGCCGCCGGAATCTGGCACTTCGATCAGCTTGCTGCCTTGCGCTTGGTAGACCCCAGCCACCGAGATGCCATAGTCCGTACCGATCAGGCTGTAGCAGGTGTTGGCGTAGGCGGCGGTAGGGCGCTCTTGTCCGGTCAGTTCGGCAGCAATCGCTGCGGCGGCCACCTTGCCTTGGGTATTGGCGGCAAAGCCGGACTTGGGCATAGGCGCGGCGATGGTGGCGTCGCCCAGCACATAGACGCCCGCCACTTGGCGCGACTCGAAGGTCTCTGCCTTGACGGGCACCCAGCCGCTGGCGTCCGTAACGCCCGCGCGGTCGGCAATAAATCCGGCTTTTTGCGGAGGAATGACGTTGAGCACCGCCGCCTTGTGGCGCATGCCAAAAGCGGTTTCGACTTCCAGCGCCTTGGCATCGACGCGCAGCACTTGGCCATCGTCAGACTGCTTGACCCATTCGATCATGTCGCCATACAGCGCCTTGAAACCTTGCAGAAACAAAGCCTGTTTGGAGAAGCTGTCTTTGGCGTCGAGCAGCAAAATTTTGCTGCGTGGTTTGTGCTGCTGGAAGTAGTGGGCCACCATGGCCGCGCGCTCATACGGGCCGGGCGGGCAGCGAAACGGGTTGTCCGGGATCACCATCACAAAGCTGCCGCCGTCGGGCATGGCCTGCATTTGCTGGCGCAGCAATTGGGTCTGCGCGCCTGCTTTCCAAGCGTGCGGGGCTGTTTGTGCGGCGGCCTCGTCGTAGCCCTCAAGGGCATTCCAGCGCATATCCACACCGGGCGAGAGCACCAGTCGGTCGTAGCGCAGCGTCTGGCCGCTGGACAGGCGCAGCGTGCGCGCGGCGGTGTCCACATCTTCGGCGCGGGCGTGTACCACCTCGACCCCCGCTTGGCGCAGGCCGTCGTAGCCGTGGCCGAGACTGTCCCAGCTGCGCAGACCGGCCAAGTACAGGTTGGAAAAGGGACAAGTGATAAAGCGCTGTGCTGGCTCTATCAGCGTTACGCGCACTTGGGGAGCGCGCTGGCGCAAGTAGCGCGCAGCGGTAGCGCCACCAAAGCCACCGCCAACCACCACCACATGGGCGCTGCCAGATCGGGCCTCAACGATGGCGGGCAGAGCCAGAGTGGAAACGCCAGCGACAGCGCTACGGAGCAAGGCGCGCCGCGAAATGGGTGGGCAGTGGCTCATTGCGCCTCCTTGGTGCCAAACCACTGCGCCAAGGCCTCGATTTGGGCGGCATCGTAGCCCTTCATCAGCCGCGTCATGACCGTGGTATTGGCAATGGTGCCAGCCTTGAAGGCCAGCAAAAGCTGTTGCAGTTCATGGGCGCTGCGGCTGCGCAAGCTCGCAAGATCACTGCCGCTGCGCGCATGGCCATCGGGTCCGTGGCAGTTGGCGCAGGCGCCGGCCAGCAAAGAGGCGTTTTGCACCTGCGCCGCGCCCCATGGAGCCGCTACAGGAGCATCAGCCAAAGCGCTGCCGCAGACGGCCAGCAGCAAAGCCAGCCATGGGGCCGGGCGGTGTTTGAAAAAGGCAAAAGACAGTGGCATAAAAGCATCCTTTGGATGCAAAGAGCCGGTATGCCAAGGGCTGGCGCACTCTCCACACATCCAATCCGGTCAATGGGGTTAGCAAACACGGCTTGGGCACTGGTGCGGCTTTGGGAACCGGCTCAGCCGTCACGCGGCACAAGCAAAACTGTCTGATGCTGCGGATTCTATAGCGCGTTCTGCCGCGCTATCGATCGGTGCGACATGAAACCTGCATACTTAAATTTAATAGCTGCTAGCGCACGTATTTAAAGGCTTTCAGTTAAAAAACTAGCTGAAGCTGTTTAAATACGTGCGCTAATAGCTATTATTTTTGATAGCTTTGCCCGCGCCATTCGTGTTGGTAAAAGCCCTCTAAAATCGCCGGTTCGCTTGGCTGAGCCTGCGCCAAGCCGCTGTTGTATCCAAAAATTCACTGAAAACCCATGACTCCCACCACCACCGTCGCTGACATTCGCAAGACCTTTTTGGACTTTTTTGCCTCCAAGGGCCACACCATCGTGGCGTCGAGCTCGCTGGTGCCGGGCAACGACCCGACGCTGATGTTCACCAACTCGGGCATGGTGCAGTTCAAAGATGTGTTTTTGGGCACCGACAAGCGCCCCTACACCCGCGCCACCTCGGTGCAAGCCTGCCTGCGCGCCGGTGGCAAGCACAACGACCTTGAAAACGTCGGCTACACCGCGCGCCACCACACCTTTTTTGAAATGCTGGGCAACTGGAGCTTTGGCGATTACTTCAAGCGCGAGTCGCTGCACTGGGCGTGGGAGCTGCTGACCGAGGTCTACAAACTGCCCGCCGAGCGCCTGCTGGCCACGGTGTACCAAGAGGACGACGAGGCCTACGACATTTGGACCAAAGAAATCGGCCTGCCACCCGAGCGGGTGATTCGCATTGGCGACAACAAGGGCGGGCGCTACAAATCCGACAACTTTTGGATGATGGCCGACACCGGCCCGTGCGGCCCGTGCTCGGAGATTTTCTACGACCACGGCGAGCACATTGCCGGTGGCCCGCCCGGCAGCCCCGATGAAGACGGCGACCGTTTTATCGAGATTTGGAACAACGTGTTCATGCAGTTCAACATGGACGAAACCGGCGCGGTGACGCCGCTGCCGGCGCCCTGCGTCGATACCGGCATGGGCTTGGAGCGTTTGGCCGCCATCTTGCAGCACGTCCACAGCAACTACGAAATCGACATTTTTGAAGCGCTGATTGCCGCCGCCGCGCGCGAAACCGGCTGCCAAGACCCGGGCCACAAAAGCCTGCGCGTGATTGCCGACCACATCCGCGCCACCGCCTTTTTGGTCAGCGACGGCGTGGTTCCCAGCAACGAAGGGCGCGGTTATGTGCAGCGGCGCATCGTGCGCCGGGCGATTCGCCACGGCTACAAGCTGGGCCAAAAAACGCCGTTCTTCCACAAACTGGTCGCCGATTTGGTGCGCTTGATGGGCGACGCTTACCCGGCGCTGCGGGCGCAAGAAGCGCGCATCACCGCCGTCTTGAAAGCCGAAGAAGAGCGCTT
>JAGNUJ010000089.1 GCA_017987055.1 Giesbergeria sp. | reverse complement strand
GCCTTCATCTTGGCCATGCTGGCGTAGGCCTTGGCGTTGAGCCAATAGAACAAAATTTTCAGCAGCAGCACCAAGCCGACAATCGACCAGCCCCAGTTGCCCAAGAAGCTGTGGATTTTGTCGAGCAACCAGTACAAAGGCTTGGCCAAAATGGTCAGCCAGCCGTAGTCTTTGACCAGCTCCAAACCGGGGGTCAGCGACTCCATAGATTTTTCAATCTGCGGGCCGGCAAACAGGTTGGCATCCAGCGTCTTGCTGGCACCGGGCGCCAACGTGCCCAGCGGCGTGATCATGCCGACCGAGTACAAGTTGGTATCGACCTTGCGCATAAACAGGTCGCGCGGCAGGCCATCGGCCAGCAACCACGCCGAGGCAAAGTAGTGCTGCACCATGGCCACATAGCCGTCGGTGCCCGACTTTTCAATGTCGACCTTGCCTTCGTCAATCTTCTTGAACTCGACCTTTTGGTATTTCTTCTCGCTGGTGTAGACCGCTGGGCCGGTGAAGGTCGAATAAATCGACGACTCGCCCGGCGGCTTGTTGCCATCGCGCACCAGTTGCAGGTAGAGCTGGGGCGAAGCGCTGGCGCTGCCGCTGTTGATGACTTCGTGCTGCACGGCAACGGCGTAAGCGCCGCGTTGGATCGTCCACGTCTTGACCAGCTTGATGCCGTCCATCTCGGGCGACTCAAAGCGCACCGTCAAGCTGTCTTGGCCGTCCTTGAGTTGGCGTGCGCCGGGCACCACCGTCATCACGGTTTTGTGGTTGGGGTAATTGCCGCCAATCAAGCCGGTTTGTGCCACGTAAACGCGCTGGGCGCTTTCATCAAACAGCACAAAATTCTGCGACTTGTCGGCCATATCGGCGTATTTGAGCAACTCGGCGTGTGTCAATGAGCCGCCTTCGCTGTCAAATTTCAAGCGCAGCACGTCAGTGGTCACTTCGACCTGCTCACGCGCCACGGGTGCGCGCTCGCTTTGCTGTGTCGGCACGGCGGCGGTAGACACCACGGGCGCTGGCGCCGGCACTACAGCCGCGCTATTGCCAGCGGCGGGTGCCGTGGCTGTTGCCGTAGCGGGGGTTGGGAAAAAGGTGGCTTGCTTGCCGTTATGCACCTGCCATTTGTCCCACAACAGGACCATGGCAAAGCCAAATATCACCCACAAAATGGTGCGGCGGATGTCGTTCATGGAGACTTCTTTGGTGAGGATGAGGGGTCGGCTGGAGGCACAAGCCGCGAAAACAGGCGCAACGCGCGTGGCGCCTCGGACGGCACCGGATCATGGCCGCCTTGGCACCACGGCTGGCAACGCGCCAGCCGCGCCACGGTCAGCCACGTGCCGGCGCCAGCGCCATGCTGCTCCAGCGCGGCAATCGAATAGACCGAGCAAGTCGGCTCAAAGCGGCACGCCGAGCCCAGCCACGGGCTGAGGATCAAGCGATAGCCTTTGACCACACCGATCAACAGACGGCGCATCATGGCGGCGTACCTTGGGGCGCAGCGCGGGCAAACAGCTGCAACAACTCAGCGCGCACAGCAGCCTTCAAAGCGTCCGAGCTGGCGCTGACAAAGTGCTTGCGGTCAAACGTGGCGCGCAAACGCACCACATAAGCCGCGACCTGCCATTGCGGCTCTAGCGCCGCCGCCACGGTATAGATTTGCCGTTTGATGGCATTGCGCGTTACCGCACGGCGCGCCCAACGCTTGGGCGCCATAGCGCCCAACCAGACATCTGGCCGATCAAACAACGACAAATGCGCTGCACTTTCGGCATTGAATGCCAAACGGTGCAACGCAAAATGGGCTGTACGGGCAACAGTGCCGCCAGCCATCGTGGCTTGGAACTGTGCGCGGGTTTGTAGCCGCTGCATCAGGGCGCTGCGCAGGCAGTTTTCCGGCGTAAACCGGGGAGCAGGCCCAAGTCCAGTGGCCTTAGACGGCCAGGCGCTTGCGGCCCTTGGCGCGGCGTGCGTTGATGACAGCGCGGCCACCACGGGTCTTCATGCGCACCAAAAAGCCATGGGTACGGGCGCGGCGCGTCTTGGAGGGTTGGTAAGTACGTTTCATTTGGGGTCCTTGAGGAGTTCAGTTGCCGCGCTAAAGTGCGGCCCGGGGCAAATCACCCTGAACACATTCAGGGAAACCGAAGATTATTGCAGGTTCAACCCACCAAGGCAATGATCTGCGCAAAGCAATTGCGCCAAAAGCTGTGCAAAGACCTGCTGCCAAGTTGTGGATAACCCCTTGATAAGCTACAATTTACGGCCTTGAACGTTCCTTCTATCCACAAGAAAAACCCCGCACATGACAGAGGAACTCCCCCGCAGCAGCCCGCCCAGCGCCGGTGCTGACGCCGGTCAGGCACTGTGGCAAGCCTGCCTAGAACAACTGGCCCAAGACCTGCCCGCGCAGCAGTTCACTACCTGGATAAAGCCCCTAGCGGCGCAGGTCACCGAAGACTTTTCACGCATCACTCTGTACGTTCCCAACCGCTTCACGCTGGACTGGATTCGTGCGCAATATGCCGGTCGCATTGCGGCTATTTTGGAGTCGCTGTACGGCCAATCGCTGACACTAGAGTTAGCCCTCGCTCAGCGTACTAACAGCGCCCGTACTCACATTCCATCCCATCCAGCAGTGGCGCCGGCTCCAGCCGAGCCGGCGCCAGCACTCGACGATGCCAGCCGGGGCGCGCTGCGCAATCGGCTCAATGCGGCGCTGACTTTTGACACCTTGGTCGAGGGCACCGCCAACCGCATGGCACGCGCTGCCGCCATGCACGTGGCCAGTATGCCGGGCCACCTGTACAACCCGCTGTTTATCTACGGCGGCGTCGGTTTGGGCAAGACGCACTTGGTACACGCCGTCGGCAACAAGCTGCTGGCCGACCGCCCTGACGCCAAAGTTCTCTACATCCACGCCGAGCAATTTGTCTCAGATGTGGTTAAAGCCTACCAGCGCAAAACTTTTGACGAATTTAAAGAGCGCTACCACTCGCTCGATTTGCTGCTGATTGACGATGTGCAGTTCTTTGCCAACAAAGATCGCACCCAAGAAGAGTTCTTTAACGCCTTTGAGGCGCTGCTGGCCAAGAAGAGCCACATCGTCATGACCAGCGACACCTACCCCAAAGGGCTGGCCGACATCCACGAGCGCTTGGTCTCGCGCTTTGACTCGGGCCTGACGGTGGCGATTGAGCCGCCCGAGCTAGAAATGCGCGTCGCCATCTTGATCAACAAGGCGCGCGCTGAAAACGTCGATATGCCCGAAGAGGTGGCGTTTTTTGTCGCTAAAAACGTGCGCTCCAACGTGCGCGAGCTGGAGGGTGCGCTGCGCAAAATCTTGGCCTATTCGCGCTTCAACCAAAAAGAAATCTCCATCCAGCTGGCGCGCGAAGCGCTGCGCGATTTGCTGTCGATCCAAAACCGGCAAATCTCGGTCGAGAACATCCAAAAAACGGTGGCCGATTACTACAAAATCAAAGTCGCCGATATGTACAGCAAGAAGCGCCCGGCCAGCATTGCCCGGCCCCGCCAAATTGCCATGTACTTGGCCAAAGAGCTGACGCAAAAAAGCCTGCCCGAAATTGGCGAGTTGTTTGGCGGGCGCGATCACACTACCGTATTGCACGCCGTGCGCAAAATTTCTGCCGAACGCCTGCAACTGACTGAACTGAACCAGCAACTGCACGTGCTGGAGCAAACCCTTAAAGGGTAAGCAGGTGTTTGCCCCGCTGCGGCCAGTTATTCAACGGGCAAAATGTCGGGCGCCGGCGGCGCCCCTTTCCCTGACCCCCATACAACAAACACTGAAGAGACTGACATGATCGTTTTGAAGGCACCCCAAGACAAAGTACTCGCGGTTTTGCAATCGGTGGCTGGCATCGTTGAGCGCCGCCACACCCTGCCGATTTTGGCTAATGTGATGCTGCGCAAAACCGGCAACGCTTTGCAATTCACCACCAGCGACCTAGAGATCCAAATCCGCACCACCGCCGAACTGGGCGGCGACACCGGCGACTTCACCACCACGGTGAATACGCGCAAGCTGATCGACATCCTGCGCTCGATGCCGTCCGACCAAACCGTCAGCCTCGAATCGAGCCAAGACAAGCTGCTGCTCAAAGGCGGCAAAAGCCGCTTTACGCTGCAAACGCTGGCCGCCGAAGACTTTCCGCTGGTGCAAGAAGCCGCCAGCTTTGGCCCGACCTTCAGCGTGCCGCAAAAGACGCTCAAAAGCCTGCTCGGCCAAGTCGCCTTTGCCATGGCGGTGCAAGACATTCGCTACTACCTGAACGGCATTTTGTTTGTCGCCGAAGGCCAGCAACTGAGCCTGGTCGCCACCGACGGCCACCGCCTGGCCTTTGCCAGCGCCACGCTGGACGTCGAAGTGCCCAAGCAAGAAGTCATCTTGCCGCGCAAAACCGTCATCGAGCTGCAACGCCTGCTGAGCGACGCCGACGGCGCGATTGAAATGTGCTTTGCCAACAACCAAGCCAAATTCAGTTTTGGCGCGATGGAGTTCGTCACAAAATTAGTCGAGGGCAAGTTCCCCGACTACAACCGCGTGATTCCAAAGAACCACCACAACAGCATCACGCTGGGGCGCGCGCCGCTGCTGGCTTGCTTGCAGCGCACCGCCATCATGACCAGCGAGAAGTTCAAAGGCGTGCGCCTGAATGTCGAGCCGGGCACCTTGCGCGTCGCCAGCAACAACGCCGAACAAGAAGAAGCGGTGGACGAACTCGACATCGACTACAGCGGCGACACCATCGAAATTGGCTTCAACGTCACCTACCTCATCGACGCGCTGGCCAGCATGGCGCAAGACATGGTGAAAGTCGATTTGGCTGACGGCAACAGCTCGGCTTTGATGACCATTCCGGGCAACGACAGCTTCAAATACGTCGTGATGCCGATGCGCATTTAAGCCACAATTACTATCATTTATATAGCTGCTAGCGCACGTGTTTATTGGGCTAGCGGCACTTTTGACCCATAAAATGCTGACAAGCCACGGCTTTCAGCCACTGCCAAGGCCGACCATGACCGCTGAAACCCAACTGCCCGAGCCCGAAGAAACCGGCGGCAACACCTCTGCCCAACCCAAAATCGACGCCCACCAAGCCGGCGCCAGCGAAGGCTATGGAGAAGGCGCTATCACCATCCTGGAAGGCCTTGAAGCGGTGCGCAAACGCCCCGGTATGTACATCGGCGACACCTCCGACGGCACCGGCCTGCACCACTTGGTGTTTGAGGTGGTGGACAACTCCATCGACGAAGCGCTGGCCGGCCACTGTGACGACATCGTCGTCACCATCCACTCGGACAACTCGATTTCCGTCACCGACAACGGCCGTGGCATTCCGACGGGCGTGAAGATGGACGACAAGCACGAGCCCAAGCGCTCGGCGTCTGAGATTGCCCTGACCGAACTGCACGCCGGCGGCAAGTTCAACCAAAACAGCTACAAAGTCTCGGGCGGGCTGCACGGCGTGGGCGTCTCGTGCGTGAATGCGCTGTCCAAAATGCTGCGCCTAACGGTGCGGCGCGAAGGCAAGATGCACGTGCTGGAATTTAGCCGAGGCTTTGTGCAAAACCGCCTCATCGAAGTGGTCGATGGCGTCGAAGTCTCGCCGATGAAAATTACCGGTGACACCGAAAAGCGCGGCACCGAAGTCCACTTTCTGCCCGACACCGACATCTTCAAAGAAAACAGCGATTTCCATTACGAAATTTTGGCCAAGCGCCTGCGCGAGCTGTCGTTCTTGAACAATGGCGTGCGCATCCGCTTGAAGGACGAGCGCACCGGCAAAGAGGACGACTTCTCGGGCGCCGGCGGCGTGCGCGGCTTTGTCGAATTCATCAACAAAGGCAAAACGGTGTTGCACCCCAACTCGTTTTACGCCTCGGGCGAGCGCCCGTCAGAGACCTACGGCGGCATCCCCGGCACGCACATCGGTGTCGAAGTGGCGATGCAGTGGAACAGCGGCTACAACGAGCAGGTGCTGTGTTTCACCAACAACATCCCGCAGCGCGACGGCGGCACCCACCTGACCGGCCTGCGCGCGGCGATGACGCGCGTCATCAACAAGTACATCGAAGAGCACGAGTTCGCCAAAAAAGCCAAGGTGGAAGTGACCGGCGACGATATGCGCGAAGGTCTGTGCTGCGTCCTCTCGGTCAAAGTGCCCGAGCCCAAGTTCTCCAGCCAGACCAAGGACAAGCTGGTATCGAGCGAAGTGCGCGCGCCGGTGGAAGACATCGTCGGCAAGCTGCTCTCAGACTACCTGCAAGAGCGCCCAGCCGACGCCAAAATCATCTGCGGCAAGATTGTTGAAGCCGCCCGCGCCCGCGAAGCCGCCCGCAAAGCGCGCGAAATGACGCGCCGCAAAGGCGTGCTCGACGGCATGGGCCTGCCCGGCAAACTGGCCGACTGCCAAGAAAAAGACCCGGCGCTGTGCGAGATTTACATCGTCGAGGGCGACTCCGCCGGCGGCAGCGCCAAGCAAGGGCGCGACCGCAAGTTCCAAGCCATCTTGCCGTTGCGCGGCA
>JAGNUJ010000088.1 GCA_017987055.1 Giesbergeria sp. | reverse complement strand
CCGAGCCTTTCTTCTACTGAGGCCGGCATTTTGGAAACACCATGAGCAAACAAATTCGCAATATCGCCATCATCGCCCACGTTGACCACGGCAAAACCACCATGGTCGACCAGCTGCTGCGCCAGTCAGGCACCTTCGCCACCCACGAAAAAGTGGTCGATACCGTGATGGACAACAACGCCATCGAGCGCGAGCGCGGCATCACTATTCTTGCCAAAAACTGCGCCGTCAGCTGGGAAGGCACGCACATCAACATTCTTGACACGCCCGGTCACGCGGACTTTGGCGGTGAAGTCGAGCGCGCGCTGTCTATGGTTGACGGCGTGGTGCTGTTGATTGACGCGCAAGAAGGCCCCATGCCCCAAACGCGTTTTGTGACCAAAAAAGCGCTGGCCTTGGGTCTGAAGCCGATTTTGGTGGTCAACAAAGTGGACAAGCCCGGCGCACGCCCTGACTACGTGGTCAACGCCGCTTTCGACCTGTTCGACAAACTCGGCGCAACCGACGAGCAGCTCGATTTTCCGGTCGTTTACGCCTCGGGCATCAATGGCTGGAGCTCGCTGCAAGAAGGCGCGCCCGGTGAGCAGTGGGGCCCGGACATGTCGGCGCTGTTCAACACCATCTTGAACCACGTACCCGTGGTTAAGGGCGATCCGACCGCGCCGCTGCAACTGCAAATCTCGGCGCTGGATTACTCGACCTTTGTTGGCCGTATCGGTATTGGCCGCATTACTGCTGGCACCATTCGTCCAAGCATGGATGTGTTGGTCATGGAAGGCCCGGACGGCAAGTCCTACAAAGGCCGTATCAACCAAGTGCTGCAGTTCCAAGGCATTGACCGTGTGCAAGTGACCGAAGCCGGTCCTAGCGACATCGTGCTGATCAACGGCATTACCGATCTGGGCATGGGCGTGACGGTGACCGATCCGCTCAAGCCAGCACCGCTGCCGATGCTCAAGATTGACGAGCCGACGCTGACGATGAACTTCTGCGTCAACAACAGCCCGTTGGCTGGCCGCGAAGGTAAGTACGTCACCAGCCGCCAAATTTGGGACCGCCTGCAGCGCGAGCTGCGCAGCAACGTCGCCCTGCGCGTCAGCGAAACCAGCGAAGACGGTATTTTTGAAGTCATGGGCCGCGGTGAGTTGCACCTGACCATCTTGCTGGAAGAAATGCGCCGCGAAGGCTACGAGCTGGCAGTGTCCAAGCCGCGCGTGGTGTTCCGCGAAATCAACGGCGAAAAGCACGAGCCTATCGAGCTGGTAACTGCTGACATCGAAGAAACCCATCAAGGCGGCGTGATGCAAGCGCTGGGCGAGCGCAAGGGCGAGCTGGTCAACATGGAGCCGGACGGCCGTGGCCGTGTGCGTTTGGAGTACCGCATTCCAGCGCGTGGCCTGATTGGTTTTACCAACGAGTTCTTGAACTTGACACGCGGCACCGGCTTGATTTCTAACATCTTCGACAGCTACGAGCCGCACAAGGGCGAAATCGCTGGCCGCAAAAACGGTGTGCTGATTTCGATGGATGACGGTGAAATTTTCACCTACGCACTGGGCAAGTTGGACGACCGTGGCCGCATGTTTGTGAAGGCCAACGATCCGGTGTACGAAGGCATGATCATCGGCATCCACAGCCGCGATAACGACTTGGTGGTCAACGCCACGCGTACCAAGCAGCTGACCAACTTCCGCGTCACTGGCAAGGAAGATGCGATCAAGATCACGCCGCCGATTGAAGTCTCGCTGGAATACGGCGTTGAATTCGTCGAGGACGACGAGCTGGTCGAAATCACGCCCAAGTCGATTCGCCTGCGCAAGCGCCACCTGAAAGAAAGCGACCGCAAGCGCGCGAGCCGTTAATTTTTGCCCGGCAGCCAAGCCGGTGTAAAACCCAAAAAAGCCGCTGAAACCACAGCGGCTTTTTTTTGCCGAATCTCCGTGTCACCTGAGTGGCGCAATCGGTGCAGCGTGATATTGGACAATGGACGCTTTTTGTCACCCATCAACTAGGAAAAAAAATGACGCAGACCGTGTCTGAAGTATTGAGCGAAGTGCGTGGCCAAGTGGGCTTTATCACCTTGAACCGGCCGCGCGCCTTGAACGCGCTGTCGCTGGCAATGGTGCGCGATTTGATGGCGATTTTGCTGGCATGGCAAAGCGACGAGCGCGTGCTGGCCGTCGCCGTGCGCGGCAGCAACAAAGAAGGCGCGTTTGGTGCCTTTTGCGCGGGCGGCGATATCCGCTTTTTGCACCAAGCGGGCACGGTGGGCAATCCGCAGCTGGAAGACTTCTTCACCGAAGAATATGTGCTCAACCACCTGATCCACAACTATGCCAAGCCGTATATCGCTTTCATGGATGGCATCGTCATGGGCGGCGGCATGGGCATCAGCCAAGGCGCGGCGCTGCGCATCGTCACTGAGCGCACCAAGATGGCGATGCCCGAGACGGCGATTGGCCTGTTCCCCGACGTGGGCGGCGGCTACTTTCTGTCGCGCTGCCCCGGCCATGTCGGCGAGTGGTTGGCCCTGAGCGGCGAGACGATTGGCGCCGAGCAAGCCATTGCCTGCGGTTTGGCCGATCAGCAAATTGCGCTGGAGCAGCAAGAGCCGCTGTGGCAGCAGCTGGGCAGTGAGTCGTTTGCCGATGGTGCTGCAGTGAAAGATTTTGTTGTTTCAAAATTGATAGCTGCTAGCGCACAGCCTATAAGGGCTAGAGCCGAAATTGACCAATATTTTGCCTTGGACAGCGTCAGCGCTATCGTCGCCGCGCTCGAAGCGGCGGGCACCGAGTGGGCCACGGCTACGGCCGCCACGCTGCGCAAGCGCTCACCGTTGATGCAGCACGTGGTGCTGGAGCAAATCCGCCGCGCGCGCCAGATGGGCTTGGCCGACGATTTGCGCATGGAGCGCGATTTGGTGCGCCATTGCTTTTATCTGCGCCCCGGCCAGAGCGAAACCCTCGAAGGCATTCGCGCCTTGGCCGTAGACAAGTGCCAAGCGCCGCAGTGGCAGCCAGCGCGCATTGAAGACGTGACGCCGGAGATGGTTGCGCCGTTCTTTGTCAGCCCTTGGCCGGCGCACGCGCATCCGCTGGCGCATTTGCAATAAATCGACTGCGGTGATTTGAAATAAAAAAGCGGTGCTGGGCACCGCTTTTTTCATGTCAGGCGCTCACTCAGGCGGGCATCAAGGCTTGATGACTTTCCACGCGCCGTTGGCTGCGCCGTCACCGACTTTGTCGCCGGGCTTGCTGTCTTTGACAAAGTAGTACAGCGGCTGGCCTTTGAAGGCCCACTGGCGCGCGCCATCGGTGCGGGTGATGATGCTGTAGTCAGCCGTGGCCTTGGCCGTGGCAGCAGCGGTCAGAGGCGGCCAGTTTTGGGCGCATTTGTCATAGCAGGCGGAGGTGCCAGCGTTGGCGCTGTCTTTGGCGTAGGTGTAGAGCGTGTGGCCGTTGGGGCCAATCAGCATGCCCTCGCTGGTGCGGGTGGGCATGTCGGGCGCCATTTTTGCCGATGACGACATGCCGCCAGCGCAGCCGGCCAGCAGGGCGGTGGTGAACAGGGATGCAAACAAGAATTTTTTCATGCCAAGGCTCCTAGAGGTAAAAAAGTGAACAAAGCCAGTTTAGGCGCTATCTATGCAACCGGTTGTCAGCAAAAAAGCCGATTTCAGCGGTTGTGGCTTTTCATCACACGCTCGACTTCGCGTTTGCCTTCGCGGTCTTTGATGACGTTGCGCTTGTCGTGCTCGGCCTTGCCCTTGGCCAGCGCCACTTCGCATTTGACACGGCCCTCTTTCCAGTGCAGATTGATCGGCACCAGCGTGTAGCCTTTTTGCTCGACCTTGATGATCAAGTGCTTGATCTGGTCTTTGTGCAGCAACAGCTTTTTGGTGCGCACCGAGTCGGGGTTGACATGGGTGGAGGCGGTTTTGAGTGGGTTGATTTGGCAGCCAATCAAAAACAGCTCGCCATTGCGAATCACCACGTAGCCGTCGGTCAACTGCACTTTGCCTTCGCGCAGCGCTTTGACTTCCCAGCCTTCGAGCACCATGCCGGCTTCGAGGCGTTCTTCAAAAAAGTAGTTGTATGCCGCTTTTTTATTGTCGGCAATGCGGGAGGAGGTTTGGGGTTTCTTGGCCATCAGGAATTAGGGCGCGCCAGGAGGGAGATAAAAGGCCTCCCTACAATTGCAGGCTTCGCGCATCTGCGATTCTAGTTACTCCCGCTGTGCGGGCGGTCGTATTGACTGCTTTGCATAGCCCAGCGTCCCAAAATTTATTTTGAAAACTGTTAGCAAGTCCGTATTGATCTGGTACAGCCCCGAAGAGATGTTCTCTCTGGTCGTGGGGGTCGAAAAGTACCCGGAATTTTTACCATGGTGCGATCGCTCCACTGTCCTCGAAAAAGATAAAGAGGGCATGGTGGCTGAAGTGGGCATTGCTCTGAGTGGCCTGCGCCAGACTTTTGTTACGCGCAACACCCATCAGGAGGGACGGCGCGTGCAGATGCGCTTGGTCAAAGGGCCGTTTTCGCAGCTCGATGGTGACTGGCATTTTCACCCGGTGGGCGACGGCAGTCAGCGCGCTTGCCGTGTCGAGCTACTGCTCAATTACGGCTTTTCTAGTAAGACGCTGGCTGCGTTGGTAGGACCCGTGTTTGACCGGATTGCTGCTACGTTTGTCGATGCCTTTGTCAAGCGCGCTGAGCAGATCTATGGGTGAGGTGATTGAAGTGGTGCTGGCTTGGTCACCCGCTCGTGGCGAGGTGCGTGAGCGGCTGCTGCAAGTGCCTGCTGGTGCGCGGGTTGTCGATGTGTTAGCCGAGCAGGTCGCCGCGCTGGGCGTGAAAGAATCAGTCTTGTGCGGCATTTGGGGGCGTGTGGTGGCGCCGCAGCAGGTGTTGCGCGCAGGCGATCGCTTGGAGCTGTATCGTCCGCTTACTGTTGATCCCAAAGTTGCCCGACGTGAGCGCTTTGCCCGCCAAGGCGCGCGCACCACCGGTCTGTTTATGCGTCAGCGCCCGGGCAGCAAGGCGGGCTACTGACTAGCCGTTAGCGCTTGCAGTTGCTGTCGATGATGGTTTGGATGCGGCGCATTTCAGCAGCGCGTTCTTTGGCATCCAGTATCACGGCATTGCCTTCGGCATTGGTTTGGCGGATAGGGCGGTTGGACTCGAACGTCGTTTTTGCACGTTGCGCGCGGGTGCAGTTATCGGCACGAGCTGCAGCGCGCTTGGCCTCTTGCGCTTTTTCTTTGGCGGCTTCCGACGCATTGGCCTCGGCTTTTTTGGCTTCCAGTGCTTTGTCGGTGCCACTGGTGGGTGCTGTTTTGGGTATGGCGGCAGTCTCTGCTGGCGCTGTCTCGGCGGAGACTGGTGCTGGGGCAATTTGGCCGTGCGGTTGCTTCAAAATGCGTGCAGCCGGCACATCAATTGGCGGCGGACGGTCGCTGAAAACTTTGCGGCCATCCTTGTCTAACCACTGCCATTGTGCGACTACGCCGAAAGACCAAGTGCATGCCAGAGCCAAGAGGAAAATTTTGTGCATTTTCATGTTCGCCAGTGTAGCGGGGCATGCTGTTGGAAAGCGAGAGGCGCGTCGCGGGTACAATCGTTTTTTTGGAGCTTTCACATGCGCCTTCTCGGAAAAGCGCTGACCTTCGACGATGTGTTGTTGGTACCAGCGTACTCCCAGGTCCTTCCCAAGGACACTTCTCTTGCTACGCGCTTTTCGCGCAATATTTCGCTCAATCTGCCTTTGGTGTCTGCCGCAATGGACACTGTCACAGAGGCGCGCTTGGCTATAGCCATTGCGCAAGAGGGCGGGATGGGCATCATTCATAAAAACCTCACGGCGCAAGAGCAGGCTGCGGAAGTCGCCAAGGTCAAGCGCCACGAGTCTGGCGTTGTTAACGACCCGGTCGTCATCACGCCCCAGCACACCGTTCTGCAGGTGCTGGAGTTGTCTGAGAACCTCGGTATCTCGGGCTTTCCGGTGTGCGATGGTGGCAAGGTGGTCGGTATCGTGACCAGCCGCGACTTGCGCTTTGAGACCCGCTACGACGTCAAAGTCAGCCAGATCATGACGCCGCGCGAAAAGCTGATTACCGTCAATGAAAAAGACGGTACCACCCCGGTGGAAGCCAAGGCGCTGCTCAACAAGCACAAGCTAGAGCGCATTTTGGTGGTGAACGACGCCTTTGAGCTCAAGGGCTTGATTACCGTCAAAGACATCAACAAGCAAACCACCTTTCCTAATGCTGCGCGCGATGCATCTGGTCGCCTGCGTGTCGGTGCAGCTGTCGGCGTCGGTGCGGGCACCGAAGAGCGCGTTGAGTTGTTGGTCAAAGCTGGCGTCGATGCCATCGTGGTCGATACCGCCCACGGTCACAGCCACGGCGTGATTGAGCGCGTGCGCTGGGTCAAGAAAAACTACCCGCACATTGACGTCGTCGGCGGCAACATTGCCACCGGCTCGGCGGCGTTGGCGCTGGTCGAGGCTGGTGCGGATGCGGTCAAGGTCGGCATTGGCCCCGGCTCGATTTGCACCACGCGCATCGTCGCTGG
>JAGNUJ010000087.1 GCA_017987055.1 Giesbergeria sp. | reverse complement strand
CGGTTGACGATGCTGACCAGCATTTGCCCCGGCTTGAGCGAGCCGAGCACTTCTTCGCCCAGCGCTTTTTCTTTGACGCGGGCGATAAAGTCGCGCACCACGGGCAGGGCCACGTCGGCTTCGAGCAGCGCCATGCGCACTTCGCGCAGCATGTCTTGGACGTTGGATTCGGTGATGCGGGCTTGGCCACGCATCTCCTTGACGAGGCGCGAGAGTTTGTCGGTAAGGGCGGAGGCCATGTCTGATTTCCGGGTAGGCAGCCGCCAGTGGGTGGCTGGCTGACGAGGTGGGACGTCCGCTGCGCTCAGCGGGCGAAAGGTAAACTGCAACCCATGATTTTACCCAGTGCCTCCCCGCTCAGCCTGCTCTTAGGACTGGCCGCCGCTGCGGCCTATGCCGCGCCGGCGCTGGCTGCGGCGCGCTTGTCTGCCGGCGCCACCCGCGTGGCCTTGTCGGCGGCGTGGCTGTTGCACGCGGCGGTGCTGGCGTGGGGCATGGTCGCCAGCACGCCGCACTTTGGCTTTGCAACGGCGCTGTCCATCACCGGCTGGCTGGTGCTGACGGTGTACGGCATTGAGCGCCAGTTGTTTCCCCAGTTGCAGGCGCGCTGCCTGTTGTCGGGGCTGGGCGCGGTGGTGGTGCTGCTGGCGCTGGCGTTTCCGGGGCAACCGCTGCAAACGCTACAGGGCACGGCCTCGCCGTGGTTGGCGCTGCATTTGACGCTGGGCATTGCCTGCTATGGCTTGCTGGCCGCCGCCGTCGTCCACGGCGCCATCATGGGGCGGGCGGAAAGCCGCATGCGCTTGGGCGCTGACACCCACAGCGGCATGCCGCTGCTGACGCTGGAGAGGCTGACCTTTCGCTTTGTCACCGCTGGTTTTGCGCTGCTGACGGCCACGCTAGTGGCGGGGCTGCTGTTTGGCGAGACGCTGTACGGCCGCGCTTGGCGCTGGGACCACAAGGCGGTGTTTTCGGTGCTGTCGTGGCTCACTTTTGCTGCGCTGCTGCTGGGGCGCTGGCGCTTTGGCTGGCGCGGGCGCACCGCCCGGCGCATGTTGTATGTCGGCGCGGCGCTGCTGCTGCTGGCCTATGTCGGCTCGCGCTTTGTGCTGGAAGTGCTGTTGGAGCGCGGCCTGTGAAATATCTGGTGCTGCTGCTGGTGTTGGTGGTGTTTTATGCCTACTGGCGCAGCCAAAACCGCCCCTCTGCGCCCCCGCGCCAACCGCCGCCGCTGGCACCGCCGCAAGACATGGTGGCCTGCGATCACTGCGGCCTGCACCTGCCGCGCTCCGAGACCTTGAGCCGTGGCGCGCGCCACTATTGCTGCGCCGAGCACCAACGCAGTGATGCGCGCTGAAGACCCGTCTTTTTTGCGCCTGTGGCATGGTTTTTTAACCGGGCGCATTCTGGTGGCGCTGGCCTTGCTGATGCTGCAAGGGCTGGGCCAAGCGCTGAGCCAAAACACCCGGCCACTGGAGCTGTCGGTCTCGCTGGCCTATCTGGCCGCCACGGTGCTGCTGCGCTGGCTGGGCAAAGATGCGGCGCCGGCGCCGTCGGCCGGGCCACAGTGGTTGGCGTCGATTGGCGTCGATGTGCTGGCGGTGTGCGCGCTACAGGTGCTGCACACCGGCGGACTGAACTTCACCCCATTGTTTGGTATACCGATTTTGATGGCCGCCGTGCTCGGCTCGTTGACGCTGGCGCTGGGCACCACGGCGGCGGTCACGCTACTGCTGCTGGCATGGGCGTGGTGGCTGGGTGTGCAAAGCGGCCTAGATGCCACACCCCACTATTTGCAATCGGCACTGACTGGCACGGGCTACTTCATCCTGTCATTTTTGGTTCACCTGCTAGCGACACGCTTGGTGCGCGAGCAGCAACTGGCGCAGCGCAGCCAGCAAGCAGCGCTGCTGCAAGCCCAAGTCAGCGCACTGGTGATGCAAAACCTCAGCGATGGCGTACTGGTAGTCGATGCCCAGCACACCGTGCGCGTCGCCAACCCGGCCGGGCGCCAGTTGCTGGCCAGCATCGCCAACACCGTCCAGCCGTTTACGCTGGCGCAGGTCGCGGCGTGGCAGCCGCTGCTAAAGCTGGCGCAGCACACCTTCGAGCACAGCGCACCGCAAGCGTCAGATGTCAGCCTGCTGTCGCCCGGCCACAGCCCGATTGGCTTGCATGTGCGCACTTGGCTGACCGCGCCCAGCCCTGGCGACGACGAACAACCCGGCGAACGCCTGTGCGTGATGTTTTTGCACGACCTGCGCGAAATGGAGGCGCGCCTGCGCACCGAAAAACTCGCTGCAATGGGTCGCATGTCAGCCGCCGTGGCGCACGAAATCCGCAACCCGCTAGCGGCCATCGTGCAGGCCAATGCGCTGCTCAGCGACGACCTGCGCGAACCAGCGCACCTGCACCTGTCGGGCATGGTGCAAAAAAATGCCGACCGGCTGATGCGCATCACCGAAGAAATTTTGGACATTGCCCGCGTGCAGCACCAAATTGGCTACGGCACCCCCAGCGTCATTACGCTGGACGACGCAGTGGGGCAAATTTGGCGCGACTGGCACCAACAAGCACCAGCGCAGCGCAGCACCCACGTCATGCTGGGCACCGGCCAAATCCATGTCGAATTTGACCCCGAGCACCTGCGCCGCGTGCTGTTCAACCTGCTAGACAACGCCTTGCGCTACCGCAGCAGCGCGCCGCAATCGCTGCAACTGCTGACCAGCATCCACAGCGGTGGCCAAGCCAGCGTACAAGTCTGGAGCGATGGCGCGCCGATGGACCAATCGGTCGAGCGCCATTTGTTCGAGCCATTTTTCTCGTCCGAGAGCCGCTCCAGCGGCCTGGGCCTGTACATCTGCCGCGAGCTGTGCGAACGCCACGGTGGCACCATCAGCTACCAACGCCTGAGCCGACGCACCGAGCGCGGCGAAGTCCAAGGCAACGCCTTCAGCGTCCACTTTCGCAACGCTGGGCGCAGCTTTATGCAAAAGCCTGCGCTGCCAGAAGCCTGTGCCAGCACCGCTGCACACCCCGTGATTTGATCGTCCAGAAAGCCACCCACTGCCATGAATGCACCTACCGCCTCCATCTTGGTTGTTGACGACGAGCCCGACCTGCGCACGCTGTACGAGCTGACCCTGCTGCGCGAGGGCTACCGCGTCGCCACGGCTGGCACGGTGCAAGAGGCGCGCACGCTGCTGCAAGCGCAGCGCTTTGACGTGGTGGTCAGCGATATGCGCCTGCCCGACGGCTTTGGTATGGAGTTGCTACAAGAGTTGCAACTCCAGCAACGCCCCGAGCGCTGCATTGTCATGACCGCCTATGGCTCAGCCGAAAACGCGGTGGAGGCGCTGCGCTCGGGCGCGTTTGACTATTTGACCAAGCCGGTCGATCCCAAGCAGTTTCGGCTGGTGGTGGCCTCGGCGGTGCAAGGCAGCGGCGGCATGTTGGCGACGAAAAATGCGGCCAAGGCAGCGCCAGCGCGCAATGGCAATGGCAATGGCAATGGCAATGGCAAAGCTGACTGCCCCGACAACGCCAACGCGGCATTGGCGCGCTTGGTCGGCACGTCCGAAGCGATACGCCACGTCAAGCAACGCATCGTCAAAATCGCACACAGCATGGCACCGGTACTGGTGCGCGGCGAGTCCGGCACCGGCAAAGAATTAGTCGCCCAAGCGCTGCACGCCAGTAGCCAGCGCGCCAGCGGTGCGCTGATTGCCGTCAACTGCGGCGCGATTCCCGAGAACTTGTTAGAGGCCGAATTCTTTGGTGCGCGCAAAGGCTCCTACACCGGCGCCACGCAAGACCGGCCGGGCTACTTTCAGGCGGCGCAGGGCGGCACCTTGTTTTTGGACGAGATTGGCGACCTGCCTCTGGCCATGCAAACCAAGCTGCTGCGCGCCATCCAAGAGCGCAGCGTGCGCCCGATTGGCTCAACGCAGGAAGAAAGCGTTGACGTGCGCATCGTCAGTGCAACCCACCGCGATTTGGCAGAAGAAGTGCAAGCCGGTCGCTTTCGGCAAGACCTGTATTACCGGCTCAACGTGATTGAAATAGCCATCCCGCCGCTGCGCGAGCGCCGCGAAGATTTGCCGGCGCTGTGCGCGGCGCTGCTGCAGCGCATCTCGCAAGAATCGGGGCTACCCATACCAGCGCTGACACCGGCGGCGCTGGACGCCATTGCCAGCCACCCACTCAAAGGCAATGTGCGCGAGCTGGAAAACCTGCTGCACCGCGCCGTTGCCCTGAGCGATGGCAAAACGCTACACATCGAAGCTACAGCACCCACCAATGCCGCTGCCAATGCGCCCGCCCAGCTCGAACCGCCGCTCACAACAACAACCGCTACCGAGGGTGAGGTTTGCCCACTGATTGATGCCAACTTGCCACACGACTTGCAAGCGTGGCTGGACCAGCAAGAGCGCGATATTTTGGTGCGCGCCCTGCACGCCACCGGTTTTAACCGCACGGTCACGGCGGCGCGGCTGGGCATCAGCCTGCGCCAAATCCGCTACCGCATTGCCCGCCTGAACATTGCCGCGCCCCACGACAGCGAACCCCATGCCGACGCCGAACACTGAATCTCTCATGAGTGCTTGGGACGGCGGCTGGCACCGCCGCGCCGTGCGCCAGCCCTCGCCCAACTTTGGCCCGCGCCCAGCCGGAGCGGTGCTGGATTTGCTGGTGCTGCACTCGATCAGCCTGCCGCCGGGCGAATATGGCGGCGGCCATGTGCAAGCGCTGTTTGCCAACCAGCTCGATTGGGACGCGCACCCGTACTTTCAAAGCATTCGCGGACTGCAGGTGTCGGCGCACTTTTTCATCACCCGCAGCGGCCAGCTGTGGCAGTTTGTCGATTGCGAGCAGCGCGCTTGGCACGCTGGCCAGTCGTGCTACCGGGGACGCAGCCAGTGCAATGACGACTCGATTGGCATTGAGCTGGAGGGTTTGGAAGGCCAGCGCTTTGAGCCGGCGCAGTACGCCACCTTGGGCGCGTTGTGCCACGACTTGGCGGCGCGCTACCCCATCGCCCACATCGCCGGCCACGAGCACATTGCGCCCGGGCGCAAGGCCGATCCGGGCGCGGGGTTTGACTGGGCGCTGCTGCGCCAGCGGCTGCAATGGGGTGACGAGCGCTTTGCGGGCGCCGTGCTGACGCTAGGGTTGCTCCCACCAGCGCCAGCAAATTAGCAACACTCTTAAATTCATAGCTTGTAGCGCACATGTCTATTGGGCTAGAGGCCGTTTTTGCTTTAAATACAGGGCAAAAAAGACCAGAAAAAGCCTCCCAGCCAGCGGCCCAATTCTGGCTGCGATACACTACCGGTAGTGTTTTGCAGTCCAAAAGTGAGCATATATAGTGTGCTATAGGGACTGCAATGCAACCCACACAAGCCTCCGCCCGGAGGCTTTATCGCTCCAACTCCCCGCCCCCTTTTTAATGCCATGCCGTCAGCCCTGAACGCCCTTTCCACGCCCCTAGAAAACACCGCCACGGGCGACACCGTCTTGCACGGCAGCGTCGCTGGCGCACTGCCCGACTACCAAATCCTGCGCCGCAACGGCGCGGTGATGCCGTTTGAGCCGCAAAAAATCGCCATTGCGCTGATGAAAGCCTTCTTGGCCGTACACGGCACGCAGGGCGCAGCTTCGGCCAGCGTGCGCGAAATCGTCGAGACGCTGACCGACACCGTGGTGCGCGCCCTGATGCGCTCGCGCCCCAGCGGCGGCACCTTCCACATTGAAGACGTGCAAGACCAGGTCGAACTCGGCCTGATGCGCAGCGACCACCACGAAGTCGCCCGCGCCTATGTGCTGTACCGCGAGCACCACGCCCAAGAGCGCGCCCGCCAGCAAGCGGCAGCGGCTCCCGCGCACCCGGTGCTGCACGTCACCGACGGCGCCCAGCGCTACCCGCTGAACATCGAACGCCTGCAAGCGCTGATAGCCGATGCCTGCTCGGGTCTGGGCGCTGACGTCCACGCCGCGCCGATTCTGAGCGAAACCATGCGCAACCTGTACGACGGCGTGCCGGTCGATGAGGTTTACAAAGCCGCCATTTTGGCCGCGCGCACGCTGATTGAAAAAGACCCAGACTACACCTACGCCACTGCGCGCCTGCTGCTGCACACCATCGCCAAAGAGGTGCTGGGCAAAGACGTGACGCAGGCCGAATTGGCAACCGAATACGCCAGCTACTTTCCCACCTTCATCGCCAAAGGTGTGGCCGCCGAGCTGCTCGATCCCGAGCTGCTGACCTATGACCTGCCGCGTCTGGCCAATGCGCTCAAGCCCTCGCGCGATTTGCAGTTTGACTACCTCGGCCTGCAAACACTGTTTGACCGCTACTTTTTGCACATCCAAAAAACCCGCATCGAGCTGCCGCAAGCCTTCTTCATGCGCGTGGCGATGGGCTTGGCGCTGAAAGAAGCCGACCGCGAAGCGCGGGCGATTGAGTTTTATGAGGTGCTGTCGTCGTTTGACTTCATGTCCAGCACCCCTACTCTTTTCAACAGCGGCACGCTGCGTTCGCAATTGTCCAGCTGCTACCTGACCACCGTGCCGGACGACTTGGGCGG
>JAGNUJ010000086.1 GCA_017987055.1 Giesbergeria sp. | reverse complement strand
GGGCCGTTAGGCATACGCACTTGACCCTTCAACACTTTGTAGCCTTGCTTGTTCAGCTCTTCGGCGATGTCGCCGTTGGTGACCGAACCAAACAAACGGCCGTCCACGCCAGCCTTTTGGGTCAGCTTGAACACTTTACCGGCCAGCTTTTCGCCGTCAGCTTGCGATGCGGCCAACTTAGCGGCAGCAGCTTTTTCCAGCTCAGCGCGCTTGGCTTCGAATTCGGCTTTGGCCGACTCGGTAGCGCGGCGAGCGCGGCCAGCGGGGATCAGGAAGTTGCGAGCGTAGCCGTCTTTAACGCGGACGAGATCGCCCAAGTTACCGAGGTTGACAACCTTGTCGAGCAGAATGATTTGCATGGGTTGTGCTCCTTAAATCTTGTGCTGGTCGCTGTATGGCACCAGTGCCAAAAAGCGGGCGCGCTTGATGGCGGTGTTCAGCTGACGTTGGAAGATAGCGCGCGTGCCGGTCAGGCGCGCGGGGATGATCTTGCCGTTTTCAGCGATGAAATCGCGCAGGGTGTCCACGTCTTTGTAGTCGATTTCTTCGACGCCAGTGACGGTGAAGCGGCAAAAGCGCTTGCGCTTGAACAGCAGCGATTGGGTATTGCGCTTAGGGCGCTTGTCTTTGTTGAATTTCTTGAACGTGGCCATTGCGGACCTCTCGAAAATTAATTTGTTTGAATATCCTGAACGTGCAGCACTGCGTGTTTGCCGTTACGGGGAGTGGCCAAAAAGCCTGTGAAAAGCCAAACACTGCCAATGGGCTGCTGGGCTAATCGCTCAGCCATGACACCAAAAGCTACTGTTTTGATGGCCGCTTTGACTTCTCGTTGCTGGCCAGCTTCTTGCTGCTGCGAGTGGTGCTCTAGGCGCAGCTCGATGGCGGGCAATCCGGCGGGCGTGTATCGCAGGGCTTGTGCCTCGGCGATACAGGCGGTTAAGGCAACGCGGTTTTCCACTACTCCCTTAGCAAACTCAAGTGTGCTTAGCGCTCGGTGCGCTCGCCGCGATCTTGGCGATCGCCACGGTCTTGGCGCTCACCGCGCTCGCCAGCAGCAGCGTATTCGGCTTGGCTGACTTTGCGGGCTTCTTCGCGCTCGACGGTCTTCATCATGGAAGAAGGGCTGGTGTCGGCAGACTTCTTCAGCACGGTGAGGTGACGCAGCACGGCATCGTTGAACTTGAAGGCGTGCTCCAGTTCAGCCATCACCGCCTGATCGGCTTCGATGTTGATGCACAGGTAGTGGGCCTTGGCCAACTTGTTGATCAGGTACGCCAGTTGACGGCGACCCCAGTCCTCTTCGCGGTGGACTTTGCCACCGCCAGCGGTGATCATGCCCTTGTAACGCTCGAGCATGGCGGGAACCTGCTCGCTTTGATCCGGATGGATCAACAAAATGATTTCGTAATGACGCATGCATACTCCTTTTGGGTGAAAACCGCTCACTGCGCCTGTAGTGATGCGGTAAGGCAAAGCCGGCGATTATAGTATGCGCCGCGCCAGTACGTATTGCAGTGTTTTGGCAAAAGCGTAATCGCCTTGAAATACCGCCGCCCTGCCGCATATACCCACCACATACGGCTTTTGCATACGGTTTTTTTCATACCAAACTACCCGCCATGTCTCATAACAACCAGTCCACCACCCCCTACTCTGCACCCATGCCCCCCGAAGAAGTGGAGGCCGCGATGGCCGCCAACACCTCGGACGAAATGGCACGTCTGACGGCTGAACTGGCCGAACTGAAAGCCAAAAGCGCCGACTTGGCAGACCAATTTCTGCGTGCCAAGGCCGACACTGAAAACGCCCGCCGCCGCGCTGAAGAGGAAGTCAGCAAAGCACGCAAATTCAGCATCGAAGGCTTTGCCGAAAGCCTGCTGGCTGTGGCCGACAGCTTGGATGCGGCGCTGGCTATTCCAGAAGCCACCGCACAGCAGTTGCGCGAAGGCACCGATGCCACGCTGCGCCAATTGCTGGCTGCATTTGAGCGCAACAAGTTGCTGGCTATTAACCCCGGCGCAGGCGAAAAATTCGACCCGCACTTTCACCAAGCCATCAGCGTAGTGCAGTCGGCGCAAGAAGCCAATACCGTAGTAACGGTGTTGCAAAAAGGCTATTTGATCAGCGACCGCGTGCTGCGCCCAGCGCTGGTGACCGTGGCTGGCCCGCAATAAAACGGCTGCGCTGCAGGTCTTGAAACTAAGCCCAGCAACCACAACTGACAGACATTCAACTTATTCAAAGATCGGGAGAGAAAATCATGGGAAAAATCATTGGTATTGACTTGGGCACCACCAACAGCTGCGTCTCCATCATGGAGGGCAACACCACCCGCGTGATTGAAAACAGCGAAGGCACACGCACCACGCCCTCCATCATTGCCTACCAAGAAGATGGCGAAATTCTGGTCGGTGCCTCGGCCAAGCGCCAAGCGGTGACCAACCCCAAGAACACCATCTACGCTTCCAAGCGCCTGATTGGCCGCAAGTTTGACGAAAAAGAAGTGCAAAAGGACATCGACCTGATGCCCTACACCATCACCAAAGCCGACAACGGTGATGCATGGATTGAAGTGCGCGGCCAAAAACTGGCACCACCACAAATCAGCGCCGAAATTCTGCGCAAGATGAAGAAAACCGCCGAAGACTATCTTGGCGAAACCATCACTGAAGCCGTCATCACCGTGCCGGCCTACTTCAACGACGCCCAGCGCCAAGCCACCAAAGACGCTGGCCGCATTGCTGGTCTGGATGTCAAGCGCATCATCAACGAGCCCACCGCTGCTGCGCTGGCCTTTGGTCTGGACAAGACCGAAAAAGGCGACCGCAAAATTGCCGTGTACGACTTGGGCGGCGGCACGTTTGACGTCTCCATCATTGAAATTGCCGACGTCGATGGCGAGAAGCAATTTGAAGTGCTCTCCACCAACGGCGACACCTTCTTGGGCGGCGAAGACTTTGACCAACGCGTCATCGACTACATCATTGCCGAGTTCAAGAAAGACCAAGGCGTTGACCTGTCCAAAGACGTGCTGGCCTTGCAACGCCTGAAAGAAGCCGCTGAAAAAGCCAAGATCGAGCTGTCCAACTCGGCCGCAACCGACATCAACCTGCCCTACATCACCGCTGATGCGTCCGGTCCCAAGCACCTGCAGATCAAGCTGACCCGCTCCAAACTGGAAAGCTTGGTCGATGAACTGATTGAGCGCACCATGGGTCCTTGCCGCACCGCTATCAAAGATGCGGGCATCAGCGTCTCGGACATCAACGACGTGATCTTGGTTGGCGGCATGAGCCGTATGCCCAAGGTGCAAGAGAAGGTCAAAGAGTTCTTTGGCCGCGAGCCACGCAAAGACGTCAACCCCGACGAAGCCGTCGCTGTGGGCGCAGCCATTCAGGGCCAAGTGCTGTCGGGCGACCGCACCGACGTGCTGCTGCTGGACGTGACACCGCTGTCGCTGGGCATCGAAACCTTGGGCGGTGTGATGACCAAGATGATCACCAAGAACACCACCATCCCGACCAAGTTTGCCCAAACTTTCTCGACCGCCGACGACAACCAGCCAGCGGTGACGATCAAAGTGTTCCAAGGCGAGCGCGAAATTGCCTCGGGCAACAAACTGCTGGGCGAGTTCAACCTCGAAGGCATTCCACCAGCATCGCGCGGCACGCCGCAGATTGAAGTGTCGTTTGACATTGACGCCAACGGCATCTTGCACGTCGGCGCCAAGGACAAGGCCACCGGCAAAGAAAACAAAATCACCATCAAAGCCAACTCGGGCATCTCGGAAGAAGAAATCCAGCAGATGGTCAAGGACGCTGAGCTGAACGCCGCTGACGACAAGAAAAAGCTCGAACTGGTGCAAGCGCGCAACCAAGGCGAAGCCGCCGTGCACAGCGTGACCAAGGGCTTGACCGAGTACGGCGACAAACTGGACGCAAGCGAGAAAGAAAGCATCGAAGCCGCCGTCAAAGCACTGGAAGAAGCACTCAAGGGCGAAGACAAAGCCGCCATTGAAGAAAAAACCACGGTGCTGATGACCGCTGGCCAAAAGCTGGGCGAGAAGATGTACGCCGACGACCAAGCCACGCAAGCTGCTGCAGCCGGTGGTACTGCAGGCGCGCAACCAAGCGCAGGTAGCGCCTCTGAGCACGATGACAACGTCGTCGATGCGGAAGTCAAAGAAGTCAAGAAAGACTAAGAGCGAGAAGGAAAGCGCTCTGCGCTGATCTCCGCCGCCGCGCCAAGCCCCTGAGAGGGAGCTGGGCGCGGCGTTCCTCTTTTCACTTTCCCCTTACCTTCACCATCCACCCATGTCTAAAAGAGACTATTACGAAGTCCTCGGCGTTGCCAAAACCGCCTCTGAGGATGAAATTAAAAAGGCTTATCGCAAACTAGCGATGAAGCACCACCCTGACCGCAACCAAGGCGAAGCCAGCAAAGGTGCCGAAGAAAAATTCAAGGAGGTCAAAGAGGCCTACGAGATGCTGTCGGACGCGCAAAAACGCGCGGCCTACGACCAGCACGGCCACGCGGGGGTTGACCCGAACATGCGCGGCGGCGGCGACGGCATGGGTGGCTTTGCCGAGGCTTTTGGCGATATTTTTGGCGACATGTTCAACCCAGGCGGGCGTGGCCGCGCCCAAGGTGGCCGCCAGGTCTACCGTGGCAGTGACCTGAGCTATGCGATGGAGGTCACGCTGGAGGAGGCGGCGCGCGGCAAAGACGCGCAAATTCGCATTCCCTCGTGGGAGTCGTGCGATACCTGCCACGGCAGCGGTGCCAAAGTCGGCACCAGTGCCAAGACCTGCACCACCTGCGCCGGCTCCGGCACGGTGCAAATGCGCCAAGGCTTTTTCAGCGTGCAGCAAACCTGCCCGCACTGCCGTGGCACCGGCAAGATCATTCCCGAGCCATGCACCACGTGCCTCGGCCAAGGCAAGGTCAAAAAGCAAAAAACGCTGGAAGTCAAAATCCCCGCCGGCATCGACGACGGCATGCGCATTCGCAGCACTGGCAACGGCGAGCCGGGCACCAACGGCGGCCCGCCGGGCGACCTCTACATTGAGATTCGCCTGAAAAAGCACGACATCTTCGAGCGCGATGGCGACGACCTGCACTGCCAAGTGCCCGTGAGCTTCATCACCGCAGCGCTGGGCGGCGAAATTGAAGTGCCAACACTGGCCGGCAAAGCCGCCATCGACATCCCCGAAGGCACGCAAGCGGGCAAGCAGTTCCGCCTGCGCGGCAAGGGCATCAAAGGCGTGCGCGCCAGCTACCCCGGCGACCTGTACTGCCACATTGCGGTCGAGACGCCCGTCAAGCTGACCGAGCACCAGCGCAAACTGCTGCGCGAGCTGGAAGAGTCGCTGAAAAAAGGCGGCGGGCGCCACTCGCCCAGCGGCGAAAGCTGGACCGATCGCCTCAAGCGCTTCTTCACGTAATCAACCGCCATTAGCCCGGTAAAAACCGCCTGCAGCCACTGCGCTCAGGCGGTTTTTTTATGCGGGCAAGCGGTATACGATGAAGCCATAGGAGGCTTTTGCCATGTCAGTCACCATCACCTTTCTCGGCGCGGCCGGCACTGTTACCGGCTCCAAATATTTGGTGCGCTACGGCGGCCACAGTTTGATGCTCGATTGCGGGCTGTTTCAGGGCTACAAGCAGCTGCGCCTGCGCAACTGGCAAGAGCTGCCGGTGACGCCGCACAAAATCGACGCCGTGGTGCTGACGCACGCCCACCTCGACCACAGCGGTTATTTGCCGCTGCTGGCCAAGAGTGGCTACCGCCGCGACATCCACTGCACCCCCGGCACGCGCGATTTGTGCGCCATCTTGCTGCCCGACAGCGGCCACCTGCAAGAAGAAGACGCGGCCTATCTGAACCGCCACAAGCTATCGAAACACGAGACGGCGCTGCCGCTCTACACCCGCCAAGACGCGCTCGATTGCCTCAAGCAATTCAAAACGCACGGCTTTGGCAAAAGCTTTGAGCCGATTGCCGGCTGGCGCGTCACCTTCAGCCACGCCGGCCACATCTTGGGCGCGGCCAGCGTGTTGCTGGAAGTGGGCGGGCGGCGGATTTTGTTCTCGGGCGATTTGGGACGGCCAGACGATGTGCTGATGTGCCCACCCGCCGCGCCGCCACAGGCCGATACGGTGCTGGTCGAATCGACCTACGGCGACCGCCGCCACGCCGACACCAATCTACTGGATGAACTGCGCCCGGCGCTGCGCCGCTTGGCCAAACGCGGTGGCGTGGCGGTGGTGCCGGTGTTTGCCGTCGGGCGAGCGCAATCGGTGTTGCACGCGATCCAGCAACTCAAGGCGCAGGGCGAACTGCCCAGCGCGCTACCGGTGTTTTTGGACAGCCCAATGGCCGTGAGCACCACCGGGCTGTTCGAGCGCTTTCCGCACGAGCACCGCCTCAGCGCCGAACAACTGCAGGCGCTGACCCACAGCGCCACTATGGTTGCCACCTCCGACGAATCCAAAGCTTTGGCGCGCCGCCACGGGCCGATGGTGATTTTGTCGGCCAGCGGCATGGCGACCGGCGGGCGCGTGCTGCACCACTTGGCGCTGTACGC